>NZ_SZXN01000056.1:0-10039 GCF_005281195.1 Citrobacter sp. wls613 | reverse complement strand
GAACATGCCAGTGCATGTTCCGCTTTTTTTATTATCTGATTACCGGGGGTATAACCCCGCGAGCCTTACAGGCTCTCAGTAAAGGTACGGGCAATAACGTCGCGCTGCTGTTCTGGAGTCAGTGAGTTGAAACGCACCGCATAACCAGAAACACGAATAGTCAGCTGCGGGTATTTTTCCGGGTGCTTAACCGCATCTTCCAGCGTTTCACGACGCAGAACGTTAACGTTCAGGTGCTGGCCACCTTCTACGCGAACTTCTGGCTGTACGTCTACCGGTACTTCACGGTATTCGATTTCGCCCAGTTTGCTGACGGCAACGACTTCATCAGCAGAGAAACCTGCTTTAGCAACGATGCAGCGTGCTTCGCCTTTTTCGCTGTCCAGCAGCCAGAAAGAGTTCAGCAGGTCGTCGTTTGCAGCTTTAGTAATCTGGATACCTGTAATCATGTTGATGCCTCCCCGGCAAAATTATTTGATTTCGGTTGGCCGTCGCGCGGCCAATTGGTAAAACCATTGTTGCTTGAGTGTATATATACCCCTCGCACACCCTTGATTCCTTGATTTAAATCAATAAAAACCACACACACAAAGTGGTGATGAGTGGATTTTATTGTTTTACATCAACTTACGCTATGCGTGTAGATAAAATTTTTACATAAATTTTCAACTATCTTTAAGGGGTAGTCCCTTGAGAATCGTAGAGAATTTTGCGCCCCAGAGAGAAGCAGTTAAGCTAGGGGGAATGAAATTCGCAGGAGAGCGAGATGACTACCGAATTAACCTGGCACGATGTGCTGACCGAAGAAAAACAGCAACCCTATTTTGTTAACACTTTGCATACCGTCGCCGGTGAACGCCAGTCAGGCATGACGATTTACCCGCCGCAAAAAGATGTGTTTAACGCATTTCGCTTTACCGAGCTTGGCGATGTGAAAGTTGTCATCCTGGGACAGGACCCTTACCACGGTCCCGGCCAGGCGCATGGCCTCGCGTTTTCTGTGCGCCCAGGCGTAGCCACTCCACCGTCATTACTGAATATGTATAAAGAACTCGAAGCGACGGTCCCGGGCTTTACACGCCCCACGCACGGGTATCTGGAAAGCTGGGCACGTCAGGGGGTACTGTTACTGAACACCGTCCTTACCGTCCGGGCAGGACAGGCACATTCGCATGCCAGTCTGGGCTGGGAAACCTTTACGGATAAAGTCATTAGCCTGATTAACGAGCACCGTGAAGGCGTGGTGTTTTTACTCTGGGGCGCGCACGCGCAGAAGAAAGGGGCCATTATTGACGCGCAGCGTCACCATATTCTGAAAGCGCCGCATCCGTCTCCGCTCTCGGCACACCGCGGATTCTTTGGCTGCAATCACTTTGTTCTGGCAAATGAGTGGCTGGACAAACGCGGTGAAAAACCGATCGACTGGATGCCGGTGCTGCCGGCTGAGAGCGAGTAAAAAAATGCCAGCGATTCGCTGGCATTTTTACTATCAGGCTTTGTTCTGACGCCACCACTCCGCGAGCAGGACGCCCGTCGCGACGGAGACATTGAGCGTTTCTACATTGCCCGTACCGTCGATGGCTACGCACAGATCGTCTGCAGAACATGCTGCTTCCGGTAGCGCATCACGCTCGCGGCCTAACACTAGCACCATTTTTTCTGGCAGCGTGGTGTTGAACAACGGCTTACCTTTGTCGCTGGAGGTCATCACGACCGTGTAGCCTGCTTTGCGGAAATCATCCAGCACATCCACAATACTGTCGCCAGTGATCGGTTGCACGTGCTCGGCACCGCCTTCCGCGGTACGGATAGCTGCACCGGATTCCAGCAGCGCGGCATCCTGTACGACCACGCCTTTCACACCGAAGTGAGCGCAACTGCGCATCATGCCGCCCAGGTTATGCGGGTTGGCGATATCTTCCAGCGCCAGTACGCAATCCTGCGCCCCTGCCTGGCCAACCCACTGCTTAACGGTTGTACCGTTACGTTTTTTAATCAGGAAACACACGCCGCCATGGTGTTCAGTACCGGAAGCTTTCGCCAGTTCGGCTTCGTCAACCACGTGGTAGGCTTTGCGGTTTGCCGCCATCCAGCGTAATGCTTCTTTAAATCGTGGTGTCACGCTCTGGACAAACCAGGCGCGGACAATGGCGTCCGGACGGCTCTGGAACAGCGCCTGACAGGCATTCTCACCGTAAACGCGGGTTTCTTCCGCACGCTGACGACGTAATACTTCAGGATCGATAAAGCTCTTGCCGCTGATCCCACCGTGATCGGCTTTTTCCGCTACGTCATCGCTCGGCGCGCGGGATACGGTACGCCACGGTGAGTCTTCACGTTTACGGTCGCGTTCAACATCGCGGTCACGTCCACGATCGCGGCCACGTTCACTGTTCGGACCCTTTCTGTCATCACGGGCAGGGCGACGACCGCCTTCGGCTCGGGAAGTACCTGGGCGACCGCCGCCTTTACCGGTACGTGGATTTTGGGTGCGCTTGTCCGAGTCATCGTCACTGCGGACGTACATCACTTTGACCTTGCCGTTTTTGTTCTTCAGTTCGTCGCTCATTTCTTTTCTCCACCTGCTCTGCGCGAAGCGCGCAGATTACCCGATGTGCACGTCGTTAGCCATTATTTCATTTAAAAGCTTATGACTATTGTACTCATTGAATAAAACGCATTGCTGTTTAAAACAGTCTCCCCGATAATATGTAACATAACAGAAACATATCGGCGTGATTGCCGCGAAGTCCACCCTACTCATCCAGAGGTTAGTTATGAATACCGTTTGTACCAGCTGCCAGGCTATCAACCGCATCCCCGAAGATCGTGTTCAGGATACGGCCAAATGCGGACGCTGTGGTCACGACCTGTTTGACGGTGAGGTGATCAATGCGACCGGTGCTACGCTGGATAAGCTGTTAAAAGACGATCTTCCGGTGGTGGTCGATTTCTGGGCGCCATGGTGTGGCCCATGCCGTAACTTCGCCCCCATTTTTGAAGATGTCGCTGAAGAGCGTAGCGGTAAAGTGCGTTTTGTTAAAGTGAATACCGAAGCTGAACGCGAACTCAGCGCACGTTTCGGCATCCGCAGCATTCCGACCATTATGATATTCAAGAAAGGTGAAGTCGTCGATATGCTCAATGGCGCAGTGCCTAAAGCCCCGTTTGATAGCTGGCTTAACGAATCATTATAATCTCTACGGGGCACATCTTGTGCCCCGTTTTGTCCTCTGCGACAATAGCATTTTTCAACGTGCTTCCCGATGACCAATAACGCCGTTCTCCAGTTACGTGCCGAGCGCCTTGCGCGCGCCACGCGCCCTTTTCTTGCCCGAGGTAACCGTATTCGCCGCTGCCAGCGCTGCTTACTGCCGCTGAAACTGTGCCTGTGCGAAACGCTGAGACCTGCCCAGGCGAAGAGTCGTTTTTGCCTGGTAATGTTTGACACCGAACCGATGAAACCCAGCAACACCGGGCGTTTGATTGCTGATATTCTGCCGGATACCGCCGCGTTTCAGTGGTCTCGCACCGAGCCACCGTCAGCGCTGCTTGAACTGGTGAACAATCCGGATTATCAACCGATGGTGGTCTTCCCGGCATCTTATGCCGACGAGGGCCGTGAGGTCATTTTCACGCCACCTACGGGTAAAACACCGTTGTTCATTATGCTTGATGGCACCTGGCCAGAAGCGCGCAAAATGTTCCGTAAAAGTCCGTACCTCGATAACCTGCCGGTTATCTCCGTCGATTTATCACGTCTTTCCGCTTACCGTCTGCGCGAAGCCCATGCCGAGGGGCAGTATTGCACCGCCGAAGTGGCGATTGCCTTACTGGATCTGGCTGGAGACACACAGGCAGCCGAAGGATTAAGTGAGCACTTCACGCTTTTTAAAACTCGCTACCTGGCAGGAAAAACCCAACATCAGGGAAGCGTCACAGCAGACTCGACAGAAAACGTTTAAAATCATCCGGTCACTGGTGTCATTAAGGAAGCCGATATGAGTCAACGTGGTCTGGAAGCGCTACTGCGACCAAAATCCATTGCGGTGATTGGGGCGTCAATGAAGCCCAATCGTGCGGGTTACCTGATGATGCGTAACTTACTGGCCGGCGGCTTTAATGGACCGGTTTTACCGGTGACGCCGGCCTGGAAAGCAGTGTTGGGCGTGCTGGCCTGGCCCACTATCGCCAGCCTGCCTTTTTCTCCCGATCTCGCCGTGCTGTGTACCAATGCCAGCCGCAACCTGACGCTGCTGGAGGCGCTAGGCGAGAAAGGCTGCAAAACCTGTATTATTTTGTCAGCGCCCACGGCGCAGCACGCTGAACTGCTGGTCTGCGCATCACGCTACAACATACGTTTGCTCGGCCCCAACAGCCTGGGGCTTCTCGCCCCCTGGCAGGGGCTTAACGCCAGTTTTTCACCGGTACCGATTAAACGCGGCAAGCTGGCATTTATTTCCCAGTCGGCGGCGATTTCCAACACCATTCTGGACTGGGCGCAGCAGCGCGACATGGGGTTTTCCTGGTTTATTGCCCTGGGTGACAGTCTGGACATTGACGTTGATGAGCTGCTTGATTACCTGGCCCGCGACAGTAAAACCAGTGCGATTTTGCTCTACCTTGAACATTTGAGCGATGCCCGCCGTTTTGTCTCGGCGGCACGTAGCGCATCGCGTAACAAACCCATTTTGGTGATTAAAAGCGGTCGCAGCCCGGCGGCTCAGCGCTTGCTGCATACCAGCTCGGGGATGGACCCAGCCTGGGACGCCGCCATTCAGCGTGCCGGTCTGCTGCGCGTGCAGGACACACACGAGCTTTTCTCAGCGGTGGAAACCCTCAGCCACATGCGCCCTTTACGTGGCGACAGGCTGATGATCATCAGTAATGGTGCCGCCCCTGCTGCACTGGCTTTAGATGAGCTGTGGTCGCGAAACGGCAAACTGGCCACGCTAAGCGAAGAGACCTGCCAGAAACTACGCGATGCGTTACCAACCCACGTTGATATCGCCAACCCACTGGATTTGCGCGACGATGCCAGCAGTGAGCATTACGTTAAAACGCTGAATATTTTACTCGCCAGCCAGGATTTCGACGCCCTGATGGTCATCCACTCGCCTAGCGCAGCCGCACCTGGCACCGAAAGCGCCCAGTCGCTGATTGAGGCGGTGAAACAACATCCGCGCGGCAAGTTTGTCTCCTTACTCACTAACTGGTGCGGGGAGTTTTCATCCCAGGAAGCACGCAGGTTGTTTAGTGAAGCGGGATTACCCACCTATCGTACACCGGAAGGCACCATCACCGCGTTTATGCATATGGTTGAATACCGGCGTAACCAGAAGCAACTGCGTGAAACACCAGTGCTCCCTGACAGCCTGACGGCCAACACCGCCGAGGCACATAATCTGTTACAACAGGCGATTGCTGACGGGGCAACATCGCTGGATACGCATGAAGTTCAGCCTATTTTGCACGCCTATGGCTTGCACACGCTGCCCACCTGGATTGCCAGCGACAGCGCAGAAGCCGTACACATCGCCGAGCAAATTGGTTATCCGGTAGCGCTCAAGCTACGTTCTCCCGATATCCCGCATAAATCGGAAGTTCAAGGGGTTATGCTCTACCTGCGAACGGCAACCGAAGTGCAGCAGGCCGCCAATGCGATTTTTGATCGGGTGAAAATGGCCTGGCCGCAGGCGCGTATCCACGGTTTGCTTGTCCAGAGTATGGCTAACCGCGCGGGGGCTCAGGAACTGCGCGTGGTCGTCGAACACGATCCGGTATTTGGGCCACTCATTATGTTGGGAGAAGGTGGCGTAGAGTGGCGACCGGAAGAGCAAGCCGTGGTGGCATTGCCGCCGCTGAACATGAACCTCGCACGATATCTGGTTATCCAGGGGATCAAAAACAAAAAGATTCGCGCCCGCAGTGCGCTACGTCCTTTAGACGTCGCCGGTTTAAGCCAGCTTTTGGTTCAGGTGTCCAATTTGATCGTCGATTGCCCGGAAATTCAACGTCTGGATATCCACCCATTACTGGCATCCGCCGGTGAATTCACCGCCCTCGATGTTACGCTGGATATTGCCCCCTTCACGGGCGACAACGAAAGCAGACTGGCCGTGCGTCCCTATCCTCATCAGCTTGAAGAGTGGGTCGAAATGAAAAATGGTGAACGCTGCCTGTTCCGCCCTATTCTGCCGGAGGATGAACCCCATCTGCAGCAGTTCATTTCGCAAGTGACGAAGGAAGATCTGTATTACCGCTATTTCAGTGAGATCAATGAATTTACCCATGAAGATTTAGCCAATATGACGCAGATCGACTACGATCGGGAAATGGCCTTTGTGGCGGTACGTTGCCGTGATAACACTGAAGAGATCCTCGGCGTGACGCGCGCAATTTCCGATCCCGATAACATCGATGCCGAATTTGCCGTACTGGTACGATCGGATCTCAAAGGGCTGGGGCTCGGGCGGCGATTGATGGAAAAATTAATTACCTACACCCGAGATCACGGACTGAGACGTCTGAATGGTATTACGATGCCGAACAATCGGGGGATGGTCGCCCTGGCCCGAAAACTCGGGTTTGCTGTAGACGTCCAGCTCGAAGAGGGAATTGTTGGGCTAACGCTTAATCTGGCCCAATATGAGGAATCGTGAGTAAGGTACTGGAAATGTTGACCACTTTAACGGGTACTGGTGTTATCATTGCTCGCTTATGTCGTCTGCATAGCACAGAGGACCCTTCAATGAACAGAGAAGAAATGCACTGTGATGTTGTCAAAATTTAAGCGTAATAAACATCAACAACACCTTGCCCAACTACCGAAGATTTCTCAATCAGTTGATGATGTAGATTTCTTTTATGCTCCCGCTAATTTCAGGGAGACTCTGCTGGAGAAAATAGCCAGCGCGACGCGACGTATTTGCATCATCGCCCTGTATCTGGAACAGGACGACGGTGGCAAAGGCATCCTCGACGCGCTTTATGCGGCTAAGCGGCAGCGTCCTGAGCTTGATATCCGGGTGCTTGTCGACTGGCATCGTGCCCAGCGCGGACGCATTGGCGCAGCAGCGTCTAATACCAACGCTGACTGGTACTGCCGAATGGCGCAAGAAAATCCAGGGATCGATATTCCGGTCTACGGCGTACCGATTAACACCCGTGAAGCGCTTGGCGTCCTGCATTTCAAAGGCTTTATCATCGATGATAGCGTTCTGTATAGCGGCGCCAGCCTGAACGACGTTTACCTACATCAGCATGATAAATATCGCTACGATCGCTACCAGTTGATTCGCAATGCGCAAATGGCTGACATCATGTTCGACTGGGTCACGCAGAACCTGATGAATGGTCGCGGCGTGAATCGTCTTGATGATATCAATCGCCCTAAAAGCCCGGAAATTAAAAACGACATCCGCCTGTATCGTCAGGAATTACGTGATGCGTCATTCCATTTCCAGGGTAATGCGGATAATGAACAGCTTTCGGTGACGCCTCTGGTTGGGCTCGGAAAATCCAGTCTGCTGAATAAGACCATTTTCCATCTGATGCCCTGCGCAGAGCAGAAACTCACAATCTGTACTCCTTATTTCAACCTGCCAGCGATACTGGTGCGCAATATTATCCAGCTTCTGCGTGAAGGGAAAAAGGTTGAAATTATCGTGGGCGATAAGACCGCTAACGACTTTTTCATCCCGGAAGATGAGCCGTTTAAGATTATCGGCGCGCTGCCCTATCTGTATGAAATAAACCTTCGCCGCTTCCTGAGCCGACTGCAGTATTACGTTAATACCGATCAACTGGTCGTACGCTTATGGAAAGATGATGACAATACTTATCATCTGAAAGGCATGTGGGTGGATGATAAATGGATGCTGCTCACCGGCAACAACCTTAACCCTCGAGCCTGGCGCCTGGATCTGGAAAACGCCATTCTGATCCACGATCCTAAGCAGGAACTGACTCTTCAGCGTGAGAAAGAGCTGGAGCTCATCCGCACACATACTACCGTTGTTAAGCACTATCGCGACCTGCAGAGTATTGCCGACTATCCGGTTAAAGTGCGTAAGCTCATCCGTCGACTCCGCCGTATCCGAATCGACAGATTAATCAGCCGTATTCTGTAACCTGAACCCCGTCGCTGACGGGGTTTTTCCTATGGAGACGACGGTGCGCCTGTTTATTCTCGCCAGTATCCTGATACTTTCTGGTTGTAGCCATATGGCGAACGACAACTGGAGTGGGCAAGACAAAGCACAACACTTTATTGCCTCAGCCATGCTGGCCGCCGCCGGTAACGAGTACGCTCAGCATCAGGGAAACAGCGCCGATCGCAGCGCTGCCATCGGTTTCATGTTCTCCATTAGCCTTGGCGCATCAAAAGAACTTTGGGACAGCCGCCCCACAGGAAGCGGCTGGAGTTGGAAAGATTTTGCCTGGGATGTCGCCGGCGCATCTACCGGCTATGCCGTCTGGCAAATGGCCCATCATTAGAGGCGCAGGCCTTTACCTTTGCGGTGCAGCAGTAATGAGACAAAGAATGCAACCACGGCCAGAGCGGTGACGTACCAGAAAAATGTGGTTTCCATACCAACGGACTTCAGCGACAGCGCAACATATTCGGCCGATCCACCAAACAAGGCATTCGCCACTGCATAAGACAATCCTACCCCCAACGCGCGGACCTGCGCCGGAAACATTTCGGCCTTCAGAATGCCACTGATTGAAGTGTAGAAACTGACGATCAACAAGGCACACATGACCAGACCAAATGCCATATACGGGGAGGTTACATTCTGCAACGCCGTCAGGATAGGAACGGTAAACAACGTGGCTAATGCGCCAAAACACAGCATCGAGGTACGGCGGCCAATTTTATCTGACAACGCGCCGAATAGCGGCTGTACCAGCATAAACACGCACAGTGCCGCCGTCATTATACCGCTGGCCACGTTGGCATGCATACCTGCCGTATTCACCAGGTACTTCTGCATGTAGGTGGTGAAGGTATAGAAACACAACGAACCCGCAGCAGTAAATCCGAGCACCATCACGAAGGCCTTACGGTTACGCCATAGCCCTTTCAGGGAGCCTGCTTCTTTCAGCGCACGCACATCCTGTTTTGAGGTTTCATCTAACTGACGACGTAACCAAAGCGCGACAATCGCCAGTACGGCTCCCAGCGCAAAGGGAATACGCCAGCCCCATGCTCTGAGCGCTGAGTCTTCTAACGTTTGCTGTAATATCACCACAACCAGCAATGCCAAAAGTTGCCCACCAATCAAGGTCACGTATTGGAATGAGGCATAAAACCCTTTCTTACCTTCCACGGCGACTTCACTCATGTAGGTCGCACTGGTGCCATATTCTCCGCCAACAGACAGCCCCTGAAATAATCTGGCGAGCAGCAGCAGCGCAGGTGCCCAAGTGCCAATGGTTTCATACCCCGGCAGACAGGCGATCACCAGCGATCCCATACACATCATGCATACTGACAATAACATGGACTTTTTACGTCCGTGCTTATCGGCTATCCGGCCAAAAATCCATCCGCCAATAGGCCGCATCAGAAACCCTGCGGCGAAAACCCCAGCAGTCTGTAACAGTTGTGTGGTGGTGTTTCCTTAAGGAAAAAAGATATGGGCAAAATAGAGGGAACAGAAAGAGTAGATGTAGAAGTCAAACCATTCGACCAGATTCCCTGATGATGCCCCTACGATTGCCCATATACGACGACGGGTGTCGCTGTCCGTCAGCACCCGATTCTCAGTTACACTGCTATCAGCCATTAGAATTGTACCCCTGCCAAGGATCTTGTGAATTTATCAATGATGTCTAGTGCATTTTTAGTGAATGAGATGTTATATAATTGTTATTTTTTATTATGGGATATATATCACATTTTTAATTAGCAGGGAAAGGTTTCGGATTTTTACGAGGAGGGAAGGACAGATTTTTGCAGGACGGATAAAGCACTGACGCGGCTATCCACCCGCTTTTACATACAACAGACGCAAAAAAGCCCATCCGTCAG
>NZ_SZXN01000055.1:151162-159545 GCF_005281195.1 Citrobacter sp. wls613 | reverse complement strand
TACACTAAATCAGTAAGTTGGCAGCATTACCGAAGATTTGGGTGGATGAATTATTTTATTCGTAGGCTTACTTTTTTAATTTTTTATTACTTATCTGATTTATATATTGCGAGTTGAATTCAAGTCCATTTCCGGATTTTTGTCGATTTTTAGGAATTGTGCTTATTTAATTATGCAACTTATTTCTCGGAATTGGAAAATTATGTTTTTTCTATTTGTGTTTATTACAGGTTGGTGTAAGAATTTTATTCGAAGTGTTCGGGCTAACAGGTTAAATATAATATATTTAACTGAGATTTTATTGTTGAATAAAAACGGATTTCAGTTCGATTTCGTCGGGTTATCTCTCTGTGTTATTTGATTTTTATTTTAATATAATTTTATTTCTAGTGCTAACTGGGATACTTCAAATGTTTATTATATTTCATGTAATTAATATGAGAATGGAGTCTTTATGAATATTTTCTCTAAACAGCAACTTAGCGTCAAGTACAGTAACTATATGTTTGTTAATACATTGCTGGCTAACCCTGCTGTAAAGACCGTGAGTAAATTTATTTTATATAAAACATGGAACGGTCAACTGTGGAATGCTGAAGTTATTGATGATGGCAATGCTTTTTTCCATTGGCAGGGTAGTGATAAAAGTAACGGTCATCGTGATACGGTTATTAATTACGTGGTGAATGGTCAGAAGTGGCAGACTACAATTTCAGATTATGTCTTTTTCCATTGTGTGGAGGGCGATCAAGATAATGGGCATTGTGATACTGTAATTGACTATCTCTGCTCAAATGATTGCGTATATCAAGCTTCCTTTGCTGAATACTTCAGCGAATAATGATACTGGAGCGCGTAGTTTATCTACGCGCTTATAAAAGAAGATTATTGTCCGTAGTAGGCTTTAGCACCGTGCTTACGCAGATAATGCTTGTCCAGCAGCGTTTGCTGCATATCCGGTAGCTGCGGTGCGAGCTGGCGGCAGAAGATCCCCATATAGGCAACCTCTTCCAGCACAATCGCGTTATGAACGGCATCTTCGGCGTTTTTACCCCATGCAAACGGGCCGTGAGAATGTACCAGTACGCCTGGCATTTGTGCCGCATCAATACCTTGTTTTTCAAAGGATTCAACGATCACATTCCCGGTTTCCCACTCGTATTCACCGTTAATTTCTGCATCGGTCATTTTTCGCGTGCAGGGAATAGCGCCGTAGAAATAGTCTGCGTGGGTCGTTCCTGTGGCTGGAATCGGCTGACCCGCCTGTGCCCAGATCGTCGCGTGACGTGAATGGGTGTGGACAATACCGCCAATGCTCGGGAAAGCCTGATACAGCAGACGGTGAGTGGGCGTATCGGAAGACGGTTTTTTCTGCCCCTCCACCACTTCACCGGTGGCAATACTGACCACTACCATATCGTCCGCGGTCATTACGCTGTAATCAACACCGGAAGGTTTGATCACGAACACGCCATGTTCACGGTCGACGGCGCTGACATTCCCCCAGGTGAGGGTCACCAGGTTGTGCTTTGGCAGCGCCAGATTCGCTTCCAGGACCTGACGTTTAAGATCTTCTAGCATGTTAACTCCTGAATGCTGGATGGCGTTACGCTTATCCGGCCTACGGTGATTTGTAGGCCGGTAAATGAAATGCCACCGGGCAATCCGTTTCGATAATTAACGTTTGAACCCGTAGTACACTTCGTTCCAGCGCAGCGCGTCCTTAAAGGCCGGCAGGCGGGTATCGTTGTCGATCACCGCGATCTCGATATCGTGCATTTCAGCGAACTGACGCATGTCATTCAGATCCAGCGCATGGCTGAAGACGGTGTGGTGTGCGCCACCGGCCAGGATCCAGGCTTCAGACGCGGTAGGCAGATCCGGCTGGGCTTTCCACAGCGCGTTCGCCACCGGCAGTTTCGGCAGGTCGTGCGGGGTTTGTACTGTATCAATGCAGTTGACCAGCAGACGATAGCGATCGCCGAGATCGATCAGGCTGGCAACCACGGCCGGGCCGGTTTTGGTGTTGAAGATCAGACGAGCAGGGTCGTCTTTACCGCCAATGCCCAGGTGCTGCACGTCGAGGATCGGTTTTTCTTCTACGGCAATCGACGGGCACACTTCCAGCATGTGCGAGCCGAGCACCAGATCGTTGCCCTTCTCGAAGTGGTAGGTGTAATCCTCCATAAATGAAGTGCCGCCTTGCAGACCGGTTGACATCACCTTCATGATGCGAAGCAGCGCGGCAGTTTTCCAGTCCCCTTCGCCTGCAAAGCCGTAGCCCTGCTGCATCAGACGCTGTACGGCCAGACCCGGAAGTTGTTTCAGGCCGTGCAAATCTTCAAACGTGGTGGTAAAGGCATTGAATCCACCCTGTTCGAGGAAACGCTTCATGCCCAGTTCAATACGGGCAGCTTCCAGCACGTTCTGACGCTTGTCACCGTGGATTTGCGTTGCTGCCGTCATGGTGTAGGTGCTTTCATATTCGTCGATCAGCGCGTTGATCTCACCATCGCTAATCGCGTTCACTACCTGTACCAGATCGCCCACGGCCCAGGTGTTCACCGAGAAACCAAATTTGATCTGAGCAGCTACTTTATCGCCGTCAGTGACTGCAACTTCACGCATGTTGTCGCCAAAACGGCATACTTTCAGATGGCGGGTATCCTGTTTGGACACGGCCTGGCGCATCCAGGAACCGATACGCTCGTGCGCTTGCTTATCCTGCCAGTGACCGGTGACCACGGCATGCTGCTGGCGCATGCGCGCGCCGATGAAGCCAAACTCACGGCCGCCGTGTGCAGTTTGGTTCAGGTTCATAAAGTCCATATCAATGCTGTCCCACGGCAGGGCGGCGTTGAACTGGGTATGGAACTGCATCAGCGGTTTGTTGAGAATGGTCAGGCCGTTGATCCACATTTTGGCCGGTGAGAAGGTATGCAGCCAGACCACCAGGCCCGCACAACGATCGTCATAGTTGGCATCGCGGCAAATAGACGTGATTTCGTCAGGCGATGTTCCCAGCGGTTTTAACACCAGTTTGCAGGGCAGTTTAGCTTCAGTATTCAGTGCGTTAACAACGTGCTCGGCGTGCTGGGTTACCTGACGCAGGGTTTCTGGGCCATACAGGTGCTGGCTACCAATCACAAACCACACTTCATAGTTATCAAAAATCGTCATTGTCGTGTCCTCAATGTGTCAGGGTTGCCAGATCTACCGGGGCTTTGTGCGCCGGTGCGGCAGTCGGAAGGTATTGTTGTTCGGCGCTTACCGCCCACTGCTGGTAGCGGCGATACAGTTGTTCAAAACGTTGAGCCTGCTCAGGACGAGGGTGCAGTGTGTTTTCCACGGCACTCGCCATTTTTTGCTGGGCGGCGGGGATATCGGCATGCACGTTTGCGGCAACGGCGGCAAAAATTGCCGCACCAAGCGCGCAGCACTGGTCTGAGGCGACAATCTGCAGCGGACGATTAAGGACGTCACAACAGGCCTGCATGATGACCGGGTTTTTACGTGCGATGCCGCCGAGCGCCATCACGTTATTCACTGCGATGCCTTGTTCGGTAAAGCATTCCATAATGGCGCGTGCACCAAACGCCGTTGCGGCAATCAATCCACCAAACAGCGCTGGTGCGTCGGTCGCGAGGTTAAGGTCGGTAATGACCCCTTTCAGACGTTGGTTGGCATTGGGTGTACGACGCCCGTTGAACCAGTCGAGTACTACCGGCAGATGATCCAGCGACGGATTTTTTGCCCATGCTTCGGTTAGCGCAGGCAGCAGCTGTTTTTGGCTGGCTTTAATCTGCGTTTTGAGTTCCGGGTGCTGCGCAGCAAGCTGCTCCAGCGGCCAGCTCAGCACGCGGCTAAACCAGGCATAGATATCGCCGAAGGCGGATTGACCGGCTTCCAGGCCAATAAAGTGCGGCACCACGCTGCCATCAACCTGGCCGCATATGCCTTTCACTGCGCGCTCGCCGACGCTGGCTTTGTCGGCAATCAGAATGTCGCAGGTCGAGGTGCCAATGACTTTCACCAACGTGTTTGGCTGTGCGCCCGCGCCGACTGCGCCCATATGGCAGTCGAATGCACCGCCGGAAATGACCACGCTTTCCGGCAGACCCAGGCGCTGCGCCCATTCCGCACAGAGCGTGCCTACTGGCAGGTCTGCGGTGAAAGTATCGGTAAACATCGGGTATTGCAGATGTTGGTTGATGAGGGGGTCGAGTTCATCAAAGAAACTGGCTGGCGGCAGGCCACCCCAGCTTTCATGCCACAGGGATTTGTGACCGGCGCTGCAGCGTCCGCGACGAATATCCTGTGGGCGCGTGGTGTCAGAGAGCAGGGCGGGGATCCAGTCGCACAGCTCAATCCAGGACACGGCAGCTTGCGCGACTGCGTTGTCCTGGCGGGTAACGTGCAGGATTTTCGCCCAGAACCATTCACTGGAATAAATGCCGCCGATATAGCGCGAATAATCGACCTTGCCCGGCGTATGGCACAGGCGGGTGATTTCTTCGGCTTCTTCGACTGACGTGTGGTCTTTCCACAGGACGAACATCGCGTTCGGGTTCTCGGCGAACTCTTCTCTGAGTGCGAGGACGTTGCCGTTGGCATCAATAGGCGCAGGGGTTGAACCGGTGCTGTCAACGCCAATCCCGACCACTGCCGCACGCTGTTCTGCGCTCAGTTCGCCGAGGACCGTTTTCAGTGCGGCTTCCATGGATTCAATGTAGTCACGCGGGTGATGGCGAAACTGGTTGTTTGGGCCATCGCAATATTGCCCTTCCTGCCAACGTGGGTACCACTCTACGCTGGTGGCAATCTCCTCGCCGGTGGCACATTCCACCGCCAAAGCGCGTACTGAATCACTTCCAAAATCGAGGCCAATTGCAATCGCCATCGTCTTACTCCATCCAAAAATACGGGTATGGATAAACAGTAGATAATGGGGGTAAAAACCGTCAGGCAGGATCCGCTAATCTTATGGACTAAAATGCTGTGGCATCACAAAGTGTGACGCCGTGCAAATATTCAATGTGGACATTTCTGCCGTAGTTATAGACACTTTTGTTAGCCGTTTTTATCGTTGGTGCAGGACATGTTTTTTACAAAATGCTTTTCGCATGCGGGGTTGATGGTCCATCACTGAAACCATAACGGTCTACAGGGGCGACGGTGACGATATCTTGCATAATATGGACGATTTGTTTCTTATCAGAACACCGGGAGTATTGAAATTATGGCTGAACCGCAAAACGATCCCCTGTTGCCGGGCTACTCGTTTAACGCGCATTTAGTGGCGGGATTAACCCCTATTGAGGCGAACGGGTACCTGGATTTTTTTATCGACAGACCGCTGGGAATGAAGGGCTATATCCTGAACCTGACCATTCGCGGGGAAGGGGTCATCAACAATCAAGGTAAGCAGTTTGTTTGCCGACCGGGCGATATTTTGCTGTTTCCGCCGGGTGAAGTTCACCATTACGGCCGCCATCCCGATGCCAGTGAATGGTACCACCAGTGGGTCTACTTTCGACCTCGCGCCTACTGGCAGGAGTGGCTTACCTGGCCGGCGATTTTTGCACAGACTGGTTTTTTCCGCCCGGATGAAGCGCATCAGCCACACTTCAACGAACTGTTCGGCCAGATAATCAGCGCCGGGCAACGGGAGGGTCGTTACTCTGAGCTGTTGGCGATCAATTTGCTGGAACAACTGCTGCTCAGACGTATGGAAGCAATTAATGAATCGCTGCATCCCCCCATGGATAACCGCGTGCGTGATGCCTGTCAGTACATCAGCGATCACCTGGCGGACAGCAATTTTGATATTGCCAGCGTCGCGCAGCATGTCTGCCTGTCGCCGTCTCGTTTGTCGCACCTGTTCCGCCAGCAGCTCGGCATCAGCGTACTCAGCTGGCGTGAGGATCAGCGAATCAGCCAGGCGAAGCTCCTGTTGAGCACCACGCGCATGCCGATCGCCACCGTCGGGCGCAACGTCGGGTTTGACGATCAGCTCTATTTCTCCCGCGTTTTCAAAAAATGTACCGGCGCCAGCCCGAGCGAGTTTCGCGCTGGCTGTGAATAAAAAGTGAATGATGTGTCCGAAAAGTTGTCATATCTCGCAAACTATTCATACGAATGATGGCTTGACGAAGTTGAGAAGGGTTATCAGAATCCTTGCTTCGTAAATCTGACGGACACATTATGCAAGCATTGCTGGAACATTTTATTCTCCAGTCCGCCGTATACTCTTTGATAGCCGTACTGCTGGTGGCTTTTCTGGAGTCGCTGGCGCTGGTGGGCTTAATTTTACCCGGTACCGTGCTGATGGCCGGACTGGGTGCGCTGATTGGTAGCGGTGAACTGAACTTCTGGCATGCCTGGCTTGCGGGCATTGTCGGCTGCCTGATGGGTGACTGGATCTCCTTCTGGCTGGGCTGGCGTTTTAAAAAGCCGCTGCATCGCTGGTCTTTTATGAAAAAGAACAAGGCGTTACTGGATAAAACTGAACATGCGCTTCATCAGCACAGCATGTTTACTATTCTGGTAGGTCGTTTTGTTGGTCCGACGCGTCCGCTGGTGCCAATGGTGGCGGGGATGCTTGATCTGCCTGTCGCCAAATTTATTGTGCCTAATATCATTGGCTGCGTACTGTGGCCGCCGTTTTATTTTCTGCCGGGTATCCTGGCGGGCGCGGCAATTGATATTCCCTCAGATGTACAGAGCGGCGATTTCAAATGGCTATTGCTGACGACCGCGCTATTGCTGTGGGTCGGGGGATGGCTGTGCTGGCGGCTATGGCGTAGCGGCAAAGCGGCTGTTGATCGCTTAACCGTTTATTTGCCGCGAGGTCGACTGCTGTATCTGGCGCCGCTTGTTCTCGGGATCGGCGTGGTGGCGCTGGTCGCACTGATCCGCCATCCGCTGATGCCGGTGTATATCGATATCCTGCGCAAAGTGGTGGGCTACTGACGATGCTTTTGCCGGATGGCGCTGATGCTTATCCGGCCTACAAAATCTCGCAATCTATCATCCGGCTTTGATACCCAACAGCGCCGAGGCGCTGGCGTGACCGCTCAACAGCTCATCTGTTTTACCTTGCCACGCAATGCGCCCGTCGGCGACTACGATTGAACGTGGCGCAATGCGCGCGGCGTCTTCTACGCTGTGGGACACCATCAGCAGCGTCAGCTGCTTTTCACGACACACGTCGGCCACCAGTGTGAGCATTTCCTGACGCAGGGCGGGGTCGAGTGCGGAGAACGGTTCATCAAGCAGCAACACGGGCTGTTCTCGCACCAGGCAGCGCGCCAGGGCTACACGCTGGCGTTGCCCGCCGGAAAGCTCGCCAGGAAGCCTTTCCAGCAACATGTCGAGTCCCATTTGTTGAGCAATGTGGCGCATTTTCTCCTGCTGCTGCGCGTTCAGTTTCAACCCAGGGTTAAGGCCGAGGGCGATATTCTGTTGCACACTCAGGTGGCTGAACAGGTTGTTTTCCTGAAACAGCATGGAGACAGGGCGGCGAGAAGGCGGCGTGCGGGTATGATCCTCACCACCAATCATCATTGTGCCGCTGGCTGGTGCCAGAAAACCGGCAATCAGGTTTAATAGCGTACTTTTCCCGGCGCCGCTGGGTCCCAGCACGGCGATCTGTTCACCGCGCGCGACCGACAGCGTAAAGCGCATGGGTAAATGGTGATACAGCCATGTGATATCAATCAGTTTTAACATGTCGACCCGGTAATTTCTCAATAACAGTAAACAGCGTAAAGCACAGGATCAGCAGCAATAATGCGGTGACTGCACCATCCTGACTGCGATAGGAGCCAATCTGCTGATAGAGGTAAAACGGTAACGTGCGGAAGTCCTCGTTGCCAAACAGGGCTACCACGCCAAAATCGCCAATCGACAGGACGCAGGCGAAGGCCATAGCTTGCGCCAGCGGGCGTTTCAACGCACGCAGCTCAACCACTTTCAACCGCGACCATCCTTCAATGCCTAAAGACTGGCACAACATGCTGTAGCGCGCCGTTACGTCACGCATCGGGTTTTCCAGCACTTTTAGCGCATAAGGGATGGCCATTAGTGCATTGGTAAAAATCACAATGCCGTCGGCAGAGTCCGGCAGTCCAATACTGTTATTGAGCAGCAGGAAGAACCCGGTTGCCAGCACGATGCCCGGCATTGCGAGGATCAGCATGCCACTCAGTTCCAGCGCCTGACCGGCTAAAACTTGCTGCCGTGCCCGCAGCTCGCGGCTGCTCCACAACAGCATCATGGTGAGAATGACGCACAGCAGGCCTGCCGCCAGCGCAATACGCAGCGAAGTCCACAGGGCTTGCCACAATACAGGCTGCGCGAGAACGTCCAGAATATGACGGTT
>NZ_SZXN01000055.1:127152-151111 GCF_005281195.1 Citrobacter sp. wls613 | reverse complement strand
CACCGCCAGCAGCGGCGGGAGTAACAGCAGCAGCGCCAGAATAATCAGCAGGGTGTCGGTCACTCGGCTGTGTAGGCGGTCGTCGGGATCGCGCCAGCCTTGTACCAGCGTGGTGCCGGGGGCTATCGCTCGACTCATGCGCTGGCTGAGCAGCACCAGTCCTAAGCTGCAAATCATCTGGATCAGTGCCAGCATGGCGGCGCGGGCGGGATCGTAGTCGAAGCTCAGCGCCTGATAGATAGCCAGCTCGATGGTGGTCGCCTGCGGCCCGCCGCCGAGCGACAGCACGGTAGCAAAACTGGCGAAGCACAGCATAAAGATGAGCGCCGCTACCGGAGGGATCTGGCGGCGCAGCCACGGCCATTCAACGAAGCGGAAGAAATGCCAGCCGCGCATACCTAGCTGCGCGGCGAGCTGCCGCTGTTCGCCGGGAATATTCTCCAGCGACTGCAGCAGTAAACGGCTGGCCATCGGCAGGTTGAAAAAGACGTGTGCCAGCAGAATGCCCTGCAGACCGTACGGTGAAAACGTCCACTCCAGGCCGAGAGCCTGCCAAAGTGAGGCCAGCCAGCCCTGACGACCGTAGACGCTAAGGATGCCAAAGACGGCGACCAGCACCGGCAGGATCAGCGTCATTGCGCACAGGCGCAGCAGCGCTATACGCCCAGGGAAACGGCGACGATAAAGCGCCCGGGCGAGGAAGATTGCCGGGATCACCGACAGCGCAGCGGATAAAAATGCCTGCCAGAAGGAAAAACGCACCACGTGCCACAGGTAGCTGTCCTGCCACAGCGTGAACCAGTCTCCCTGAGGGGCGTTCAGCCACAGCGCCAGAAACGCCGCCAGGGCGACGGCCACTATCAACGTAGCGGCCGAAAGCCCTGGGAGCAGCCAGCCGGGAATTAACGGCTGACGGCGCGTTGCCATGCGTTAATCCATGTCTGACGTTGAGTTGCTACCTGTTGTGGGGTGAATTCCAGCGCGGTGGACGGTTTTTCCAGTTGTGCAATGCCAGGAGGAAGCGTGACCTGGGTTACCGGATACATCCAGTTGCCAGTGGGGATCGCGTTCTGGAACGCCGGAGAAACCATAAATGTCAGGAATTTTTCCGCCAGTTCGGGTTGTTTGCTGGCGGCGGTACGTGCGGCGACCTCCACCTGCAAATAGTGTCCCTCGCTAAAATTGGCGGCGGCGTAGTTATCTTTCTTCTCTTCGATGATGTGATACGCCGGAGAGGTGGTATAGCTCAGCACCAGATCGCTTTCACCTTTCAGGAACAGACCGTAGGCTTCACTCCAGCCCTTGGTGACGGTGACGGTTTTAGCCGCCAGTTTCTGCCAGGCTTCCGGCGCTTTATCGCCGTACACTTTCTGCATCCACAGCAGCAGTCCCAGACCCGGCGTGCTGGTGCGTGGGTCCTGATAAATTACGCGCCATTTCTGGTCGCTTTCGACCAGTTCTTTCAGGCTCTTCGGTGGGTTTTTCAGCTTGTTTTTGTCATACACAAAGGCGAAATAGCCGTAATCAAACGGTACAAAGGTGTCGTTTTTCCAGCCGCCAGGGACGTTGATGGCATCGCTCGCCACGCCGCTTTTGGCAAACAGTTTGGTCTGCATTGCCGCGTCGAGCAGGTTGTTATCCAGTCCGAGCACGACGTCGGCTTTACTGTTTTTTCCTTCCATACGCAGGCGGTTAAGCAGCGAGACGCCATCTTCCAGCGCCACCAGCTTTAGTTCGCAGTTGCAGTCGGCTTCAAAGGCTTTTTTGATGGTTGGGCCGGGGCCCCAGTCGGCGGCGAACGAGTCGTAGGTATAGACGGTCAGAACGGGTTTGGCGAAGGCAGGCGCTGCGCACAGCAGTAAAAGCGGAAGACATTTTTTAAACACTTTGCACCTCATAAAGTAAATCTCTAAATAATTCGAGTTGCAGGAAGGCGGCGACGTAGCGCATCCCCGGGAGCGTACAGGTAGTACGTGACTGGGGTGAGCGAGGAAAGCCAACGCATCTGCAGCTTGAAGTATGACGAGTTAGGTGGCAAAGGACTTGAGCTACAGCCTCAAATCCCTTCGCCGGCATTATCCGGATCAGGTTCGACGGGTATCTCTCAGCCTCATACACTTCATCCTTCACGCTGCCTCTGCGTTGGCTGCGTTTGCTTGCCGCCTTGATGCATCATGAATGATTTTGTGTATGTCTTTTATTGGCACCCCGTTGAGAACGGCGTTAGTGTAATGATTTTGTTGCTATGCGGCAATCAAGAGCCGGATCTACGGGTCCGGCGGTGCAAACCATGCTGATTTAAAATCAAACCAGCCAAGCGTATTCATGCGTAACCCACGCATACTGCGCTGCCCCTGAATGATCAGCCAGTGATGGATCAGCGGTACAATGGCTTTACTGGCAAGCAGTTGCTGACACCATGCTGCGAGGCTCATCTCGCCGGTGCGCCAGCGGGCGGCGTCGCTTTCCCAGTCCAGAGAAAGACAGTTTTGCAGCAGCGGGACTTCGCACAAATGGGCGAACAGCGAGAAGTCCAGCGGTAAGGTAAAGTTGGCGCTGTTGAGCCAGATATCGCTGACGGTCTCGCCTGCGTGCCATTGATCGTAGTCGATCTCCTGAATATTCAGCTGTACCTGATGCTCCGCCAGCAATGTTTTCATGATCTGCGCAATCACCCGATGCTCGATATGATCGCGATAGTAGGTGAGCGTCAGTGTTTCCAGTCCCGCCGGTTTTTCACCGAGTCCTGGCCTGGCATGATGCCAGCGAGGCAGTAATCCGTACGCGGGGAACCAGTGCCGTTGATACTGCTCGTCAGCCTGAAAAATTAAATTCGTCGGCGAGAGTATGCGGCTTACCCATTCGCGCACCTCCTGATTGGCTCCGCGATGGGCGCGGGAATCAAACAGCATGTAATAACACCCTTCCTCCAGCCGGCTTTCGATAGCCTTTTCATCTTCCGTCGGGCCTTTGAGCGTGAGTCCGCCGCCGGGCTCTTCGGCGATGTCCGGTAACACCCACACGTTCACTTCGTCAATCAGCGCCCGGTAACCAAAGTAATCATCAAAAGCGTGAATTTTTAGCTGGTTACTCGTATTGCGGACGACCGCATAGGGACCGGTGCCAATCGGGTGGCTGGAAAAGTTATTCAGCGTTTCCCATTCGCGCGGCAGGACCATGGCGGGGACCTGTCCCAGTAGCCACGGCAGCCAGCGATCAGGTTGCGCCAGATGGATATCCAGCGTCCAGGCCGTGGGGGAGGCAATTTGCGTAATGTGCGAGTACAGCGGCAGGCTGTTGATCCGCCTCAGTGAGGCGATCACATCCTCCATTTCCAGCTCGCGACCATGATGAAAATGGATCCCAGGACGCAGGAAGAAGCGCCAGTGCAGCGGCGAAATTTGTTGCCAGTGGTGGGCAATGTCGGCTTCCAGTTCCCCATTTTCCTCATTTACGCGGGTTAAGGCGCTGAAGATTTGCCTGGCGATATGGGTTTCGGAACGGCGTAGCGCCGTACCGGGGAGCAGATTGCGCATCGGGCGATAGTAAAGGACGCGCATGATGTGCCGCCCCTGGCGAAAGCTGCGGCCCAGATGGGAAACCAGCATTTGTCGCACGGCTGTTTTATCGCCGACCAGTTGCACCAGTTGATCAATGCGATCCTGTTCCAGCAGGTCTTCCGCCCGCTGCTGCTGGAGCGCCAGCCCGGTGTAGAGAAAGGTCAGGCGTGAACGTTTGCCGCGACCGACCTCGGCTTCCCACGTTAGCCAGCCGCGTTCCTGCATGGTGTTGAGCAGGGTGCGCATATGGCGGCGCGAGCAACTGAGTAACTCTGCCAACTCGTTCAGCGTGGTGTCTCGCGTTTTGCCGTCGCAGCATTGCCACAGGCGGATAAACTGTTGTTGCAAACGACCAGAAGACATAAAAGGGGAACTCCCACGGAAAACTCAGCAATTTTATTATCCCCATATTAAGCCAATAATGAATTCCGATGAAGCGATGAGACAACGAAGGGGTCATCTATGCGTCAGTTCTATTTAAAGTACTTTACCTCGACAGCGCGTTTGTCCTGGTTGGCTTGCCTGAGTGCGCCGCAGCGCTTAAAGATGCTCGATGAACTGATGCAGTGGGAGTTGCAAGACTGACCTCTGAATTGGGAATTGCAGACATCATGTGTGACTGAGTATTGGTGTTAATCGCCGCGCCAGCAGGTATTATCTGCTGGCTTTTTTCGTTTCCGCTGCGCTTAAAAGGAAAGATATGCTCTGGATTATGACCATGGGACGGCGCCTTAACGGCGTGTATGCGGCGTTTATGCTGGTTGCCTTTATGATGGGCGTAGCGGGCGCGTTACAGGCACCCACGCTGAGCCTGTTTCTGAGTCGCGAGGTGGGGGCACAGCCATTTTGGGTTGGGCTGTTTTACACCGTCAATGCGATCGCCGGGATCGCGGTCAGCCTTGGTTTGGCGAAACGATCCGACAGTCGGGGCGATCGGCGTAAGCTGATCATGTTCTGCTGTCTGATGGCGATTGGCAACGCGTTGCTGTTTGCCTTTAACCGCCACTATTTAACGCTGATCACCTGCGGGGTGCTGCTGGCTTCGCTGGCAAATACCGCCATGCCGCAGCTGTTTGCGCTGGCGTGGGAGTATGCCGATAACTCGGCGCGAGAAGTGGTGATGTTCAGCTCGGTGATGCGTGCGCAGCTTTCGCTGGCGTGGGTGATTGGGCCGCCGCTGGCGTTTATGCTGGCGTTAAATTACGGCTTCACGATGATGTTTTCGATTGCTGCCGGGATATTTGCCATTAGCCTGGTGCTGATCGCGCTGATACTGCCGTCGGTGGCGCGGGTCGAGCAGCCTGTCGATGTCCCGCTTGAGCAGACCGGCGGCTGGCAGGACAAAAATGTGCGCATGTTGTTTATTGCCTCCACGCTGATGTGGACCTGCAACACCATGTACATTATCGATATGCCGCTGTGGATTAGCCTTGAACTGGGACTACCGGACAAACTGGCCGGGATCCTGATGGGCACCGCCGCCGGGTTGGAAATTCCGGCAATGATTCTGGCGGGTTACTACGTGAAGCGTTTTGGTAAGCGGCGGATGATGATAACCGCCGTGGCGGCAGGCGTGCTGTTTTACCTTGGGCTTATCTTCTTCCATAGCCATACGGCGCTACTGGTCCTGCAGCTGTTTAATGCGGTATTCATCGGGATTGTTGCCGGAATAGGCATGCTGTGGTTTCAGGATCTGATGCCGGGCAGGGCGGGTTCAGCTACCACCTTATTTACCAACAGTATCTCCACGGGGGTGATTCTGGCGGGGGTAATTCAGGGGGCGGTGGCGCAAAGTTATGGGCATTATGCCGTCTACTGGGTGATTGCGGGAATTTCGGTGGTTACGCTGGTGATGACCGGACGAGTGAAGGATGTGTAGTGGGTGTGCCGGATACGCTGCGCTTATCCGGCCTACAAATCTTTCCGTAGGCCGGATAAGACGCTTTTGCGTCGTCATCCGGCATGCTTATCCGGCAACAACAAGCACTAGCGCATAAACGCGGGCTGTTTGTTCTCGTAAGTCGAGATCGCGTCTTCGTGCTGCAACGTCAGCCCAATACTGTCGAGACCGTTCAGCATGCAGTGGCGGCGGAAGGTGTCGATTTCAAACGGATACGCTTTATCGCCAGCCTTCACCACCTGTGCCTGCAGATCCACCTCAAAACGGATCCCCGGATTGGCCTGTACCAACGTGAACAGTTCATCCACTTCGTCGTCGCTTAATTTCACCGGCAGCAGTTGGTTATTAAAGCTGTTGCCGTAGAAAATGTCGGCGAAGCTTGGGGCGATCACCACTTTGAAACCGTAATCGGTCAGCGCCCACGGCGCATGTTCGCGCGAGGATCCGCAGCCAAAGTTTTCTCGCGCGAGCAGAATCGACGCGCCTTGATATTCCGGGAAGTTCAGTACGAATTCCGGATTAGGCTGCTGACCATTCTCATCGAGAAAGCGCCAGTCGTTAAACAGGTGTGCGCCAAAACCGGTACGCGTCACCTTCTGCAAAAACTGTTTGGGAATGATTGCATCCGTATCGACGTTGGCGGCATCCAGGGGGACAACCAGGCCGGTATGCTGGGTAAATTTCTCTGCCATGGTAGTTTCCTTATTTGATGCGGCGAATGTCGGCAAAATGACCGGTAACGGCGGCCGCGGCGGCCATGGCCGGGCTGACTAAGTGCGTACGCCCTCCGCGGCCCTGACGACCTTCAAAGTTACGGTTGCTGGTGGAAGCACAGCGTTCGCCCGGATTCAGACGATCGTTGTTCATCGCCAGGCACATTGAGCAACCCGGTAAGCGCCATTCAAAACCGGCTTCAATGAAAATCTTATCCAGACCTTCTGCTTCAGCCTGGGCTTTAACCGGACCTGAACCCGGTACCACCAGTGCCTGCACGCCCGGCGCGACCTTGCGGCCTTTGGCGATTTCAGCTGCGGCACGTAAATCTTCAATACGCGAGTTGGTGCAGGAGCCGATAAACACTTTATCAATAGCCACTTCCGTCAACGGAATGCCCGGCTTCAGCCCCATATAGGCCAGCGCTTTTTCCGCTGATGCGCGTTCAACCGGATCGCTAAACGACGCGGGGTCGGGAATGTTATCGTTTACGGAGATTACCTGGCCTGGGTTAGTGCCCCAGGTGACCTGCGGAGCAATCTCTTCTGCCTGCAGGGTGACGGTGGTATCAAACGTCGCTCCGTCGTCGGTTTTCAGCGTTTTCCACCAGGCGACGGCATCGGCAAAATCCTGACCTTTAGGGGCATGCAAACGTCCCTGTACATAGTTGAAGGTGGTTTCATCCGGTGCGACCAGACCCGCTTTGGCCCCCATTTCGATTGCCATATTACACAGGGTCATACGACCTTCCATGCTCAGGGCGCGGATGGCATCGCCGCAAAACTCAACCACGTGCCCGGTACCGCCTGCACTACCGGTTTTACCGATAATCGCCAGCACGATATCTTTGGCAGTAATTCCTGGTGCTGCCGTGCCATTGACTTCGATCTTCATGGTTTTGGCGCGCCCTTGCTTCAGGGTTTGCGTGGCCAGCACGTGTTCGACTTCTGAGGTCCCGATACCAAACGCCAGCGCGCCGAACGCACCGTGTGTGGCGGTGTGGGAGTCACCGCAGACGATGGTCATACCCGGTAAGGTCACACCTTGCTCGGGTCCCATCACGTGGACGATACCCTGAAAAGGGTGGTTCAGATCGTACAGTTCGACGCCGAACTCATTGCAGTTTTTGATCAGCTCCTGCATCTGGATGCGCGCCATTTCACCGGAGGCGTTAATGTCTTTGGTTTGCGTCGAGACGTTATGATCCATGGTGGCGAAGGTTTTACCCGGCTGGCGAACCGGACGGTTATGCGCCCGCAGGCCGTCGAATGCCTGCGGTGAGGTCACTTCGTGCACCAGATGGCGGTCGATATACAGCAGCGGCGTTTCGTCCTGCGCTTCATACACGACGTGCGCATCGAACAACTTTTCATACAACGTTTTAGCCATGATTACACCCCTTCTGCGACGTAGCGAGCAATGATATCGCCCATCTCATCGGTACTGACTGCGGCTGTGCCACGGGCTAAATCACCGGTGCGAATACCTTCTGCTAATGCGCGGTTAACGGCGCTTTCAATGGCTGCTGCTGCATCATTGGCGTCCAGGCTGTAGCGCAGCAACAGCGCCAGTGACAAAATCTGGGCAATCGGGTTGGCAATGTTTTTACCGGCGATATCCGGTGCTGAGCCGCCGGCGGGCTCGTACAGGCCAAAGTCCTGCTCATTCAGGCTGGCAGACGGCAGCATGCCCATGGAGCCGGTGATCATCGCGCATTCATCGGACAGGATGTCACCAAACAGGTTGGAGCACAGCAGCACGTCAAACTGAGACGGATCTTTAATCAACTGCATGGTGGCGTTGTCGATATACATATGCGTCAGGACAACGTCCGGGTATTCATTGGCTATTTCATTGACCACTTCACGCCACAGAATCGAGGTTTGCAGCACGTTGGCTTTATCAATCGACGTCACTTTACAGCGACGCTTGCGGGCAGATTCAAATGCAATGCACGCAATACGTTCGATCTCGAAACGGTGATAGACCTCGGTATCAAAGGCTTTTTCATGTTGACCGCTACCTTCACGGCCTTTTGGCTGACCGAAGTAGATCCCACCCGTCAGTTCGCGTACGCACAGGATGTCGAAACCGTTGGCGGCAATATCGGCGCGCAGCGGGCAAAAATCTTCCAGCCCCTGGTACAGCTTAGCCGGGCGCAGGTTGCTGAATAATTTGAAGTGTTTACGCAACGGCAACAGGGCACCACGCTCCGGCTGCTGGTTTGGCGGCAAATTTTCCCATTTCGGGCCGCCCACGGAGCCAAACAGAATGGCATCGGCCTGCTCACAGCCGTCAACCGTTGCGGGTGGCAGCGGCTGACCGTGGTTGTCGATGGCAACGCCGCCCACGTCATAGTGGCTGGTGGTAATGCGCATGGCGAAACGGGTGCGAATCGCGTCCAGTACTTTCAGAGCCTGCGCCATCACTTCCGGGCCAATACCGTCACCCGGCAAAACAGCAATATGATAATTCTTCGACATCACACGGTTTCCTTGTTGTTCTCGTTGTTTTGAGCTTTGCGTTGCAATTCTTTTTCGACTTCTTCGGCGCGCCAGATGTTATTCAGTACATGCACCATGGCTTTCGCGGAGGACTCGACAATATCCGTTGCCAGGCCTACGCCGTGGAAGCGACGGCCGTTAAAGTTGGCGACGATATCCACCTGACCCAGCGCATCTTTACCGTGGCCTTTTGCGGTCAGGCTGTATTTCACCAGTTCGATGTCGTAGTCGGTAATACGGTTGATGGCCTGATAAATAGCATCGACCGGGCCGTTACCGTTGGCGGCTTCGGCTTTCACATTCTCGCCACAGGCCAGCTTGACGGAGGCGGTGGCAATATCATTGGAGCCAGACTGCACGCTGAAGTAATCCAGGCGGAAATGTTCGGGTTCTTCTTGCTGTTTGTTAATAAAGGCCAGCGCTTCCAGGTCGTAATCAAATACCTGACCTTTTTTATCCGCCAGCTTCAGGAAGGCGTCGTACAGGTTGTCCAGGCTGTATTCACTCTCTTTATAGCCCATCTCATCCATACGGTGTTTGACCGCAGCACGTCCGGAACGGGACGTCAGGTTCAGTTGCACCTGGTTCAGACCGATGGACTCCGGGGTCATGATTTCGTAGTTTTCACGGTTTTTCAGTACGCCGTCCTGATGAATACCGGAGGAGTGGGCAAAGGCGCCGCTACCGACAATCGCTTTGTTGGCCGGAATCGGCATATTGCAGATTTGGCTGACTAACTGGCTGGTACGCCAGATTTCCTGATGATTAATGCGGGTCTGTACGTTCAGAATATCTTTGCGGACTTTGATCGCCATGATCACTTCTTCCAGCGAGCAGTTACCGGCGCGTTCACCGATCCCGTTCATCGCCCCTTCGACCTGACGCGCACCGGCATGAACAGCGGCCAGCGCGTTACCGACGCCCAGACCTAAATCGTCGTGGGTGTGCACAGAAATGATCGCTTTGTCGATATTCGGCACTCGTTCATACAGGCCGGAAATGATTGCGCCAAATTCGAAGGGCATGGTGTACCCGACGGTATCGGGGATATTAATGGTTTTGGCACCGGCATTAATCGCCGCTTCTACCACGCGAGCCAGATCGGCAATAGGGGTACGGCCGGCGTCTTCGCATGAGAATTCCACGTCATCCGTGTAATTACGCGCACGCTTAACCATATAGATAGCCCGCTCGATAACCTCATCCAGCGTACTACGTAATTTGGTGGCGATATGCATCGGCGAGGTGGCGATAAACGTATGAATGCGGAAAGCCTCAGCCACCTTCAGGGATTCAGCGGCGACATCGATATCTTTTTCCACACAGCGGGCTAAGGCGCAGACGCGGCTGTTTTTAACCTGTCGGGCAATGGTCTGTACCGACTCAAAATCACCTGGCGAAGACACAGGGAAACCGACTTCCATCACGTCAACGCCCATACGCTCGAGAGCCAGAGCAATCTGCAGTTTTTCTTTCACACTCAGGCTTGCCTGTAACGCCTGTTCACCATCGCGTAAGGTGGTATCGAAAATAATGACTTGCTGGCTCATAGTTTAGGTCCTTTGTCTTTTTTGGCGCCTTGCTTCGAGCATAAAAAAACCCGCGCAGCGGCGCGGGTTTTTGTCTTAACTGGAGCTGACGTAATGCTAAATGTCGTTCACCAGTCTACCGCGCAACGAAGATGCGTTTAGTAGTAGTAGACCGTTAAAACGAACAATGTAAGTCATCAATCAGGCTCCAGGCGAATGCGATATGCTTTTAGTGGTACTGGATATGAAAGCTGATGTCAACCCCGCTCCCCGTAAACGTCCGTATTCAGAAGAAAAACACCTCTGCAATCTAAGCGAATTGTGCTGAATTTTTAGAGAAGCATAAAATAAATCAGTGTGCGTTCGTACATACTTTTCATGCTTTGACATATTTGAGCATATTTGTTTGCAACTATTGTGACAGCATGCTGATGAGATGAGGTGTAGATACACTTTTTATCTTTATGATTTATCAGTTTTTATAGTGACCATGAATGAGTGCTGGGGGGGCGCTTATCAATGATTGATAAATTAATGTTAACTTTTAATGTATTAATAATATAAACATTTAATCAAATCTTAAATATATATTCACCGTGCGTATGATTGTGTATTCGCCGTGCTTATGGTTATATTGTTCGTGAAATTTAAACATATGAATCATCGTGCAGTGACATCCGCCACACTGCGCTCGCATTGGGTTTCTGTTCATTTAGGTTAGTGCCTTTATGTTTTCCTAATTTTAATGTTTTTCCTTTTTCTTATTTTATATGCATGGTAAATCATATTAACGGAGGTTATTTCTTCACTCCGTCTGGGAAAAGGGAGTTTAGAGTGACAGTGGAGTTAAATATGCCAGAAGTGAAAATAATAGATAAACCAAATCCTATAGCAATGGGAAAGCCGCAGCTTCGCATGGTTGATCTTAATTTATTAACCGTCTTTGACGCAGTAATGCAGGAACAAAATATTACCCGCGCTGCGCATACTCTGGGGATGTCTCAACCTGCAGTCAGTAATGCTGTGGCACGTTTGAAAATTATGTTCAATGATGAACTTTTTGTTCGTTATGGGCGTGGGATCCAGCCGACAGCGCGCGCCTTCCAACTCTTTGGCTCCGTCCGTCAGGCATTGCAACTGGTACAGAATGAACTGCCGGGTTCGGGGTTTGAGCCTGCCAGTAGCGAGCGCGTATTCAACCTCTGCGTATGCAGCCCATTGGATAATATTCTGACCTCTTTGATTTATAATCGGGTTGAGCAAGTTGCGCCAAACATTAATGTCGCATTTAAATCTTCACTCAATCAAAATACCGAACATCAATTACGCTATCAGGAAACGGAGTTCGTTATTAGTTATGAAGAGTTCCGTCGCCCTGAATTCACCAGTATTCCCTTGTTCAATGACGAGATGGTGTTAGTCGCGAGCAGAAAACACCCCCGTATTAGTGGTCCATTATTGGAAAACGATGTTTATAATGAACAGCATGCGGTGGTATCTCTCGATCGCTTTGCATCATTTAGCCAACCCTGGTATGACACTGCGGATAAACAATCTTGTGTCGCTTATCAAGGTATGGCGTTAATCAGCGTGTTGAATATTGTTTCGCAAACGCATCTGGTGTCTATTGCACCACGTTGGTTAGCGGAAGAATTCTCTGAGCAGTTAGATCTACAGATATTGCCTTTACCGTTAAAATTGAATAGCCGTACATGCTATCTTTCCTGGCATGAAGCTGCGGGCAGGGATAAAGGCCACCAATGGATGGAAGAATTATTAGTCTCCGTCTGTAAGCAGTAGTATTCGACAGAATAAATCGGGCAAGACGTCTGGTTTATTCTGCTTTTGGCTTTTTATCTAAGATTTTGTGCTGAACTTGTCTTTCTGCATCTGTCCAAAAGTGTAAAAAAATAGACTAATCGCTGTAAGTCTCCATTTTTAAGCGATTATTTCTCATTTCATTAGCGGATGCTGGTTTAAATCTCCATTTATTCTGCGCTTACCTCCTTTTTATTCTTATTCATGCGAATTCCCCCTCTTAGGTGTCAATTGCCATGCGTCATCCTCAGCGGTTAATGTGTTGTTAAACCGTTATTCATTATAAGAGTGGAGGCAAGCCATGGAGATGTTGTCTGGAGCCGAGATGGTCGTGCGATCGCTCATCGATCAGGGTGTGAAGCAGGTATTTGGTTATCCAGGGGGCGCGGTCCTCGATATTTATGATGCGCTGCATACGGTCGGGGGAATCGATCATGTGTTGGTCCGTCATGAACAAGCCGCCGTACATATGGCCGATGGTCTGGCGCGTGCCACGGGTGACGTCGGCGTAGTTCTGGTGACCTCCGGGCCGGGCGCAACCAATGCGATTACCGGTATTGCTACGGCGTATATGGATTCCATTCCGCTGGTGATCCTCTCCGGGCAGGTGGCGACGTCGCTGATTGGCTACGATGCCTTTCAGGAGTGCGACATGGTCGGTATCTCTCGTCCGGTGGTGAAGCACAGCTTCCTCGTTAAGCAAACGGAAGATATTCCTCAGGTCCTGAAAAAGGCCTTCTGGCTGGCGGCAAGCGGTCGCCCAGGCCCTGTGGTCGTGGATTTGCCAAAGGATATTCTGAATCCGGCAAAGAAACTGCCGTATAGCTGGCCGGAGTCGGTCAGTATGCGCTCGTATAATCCGACGACAACTGGACATAAGGGGCAAATAAAGCGCGCGCTACAAACGCTGGTCGCGGCTAAAAAACCGGTGGTATATGTTGGCGGCGGTGCGGTCAATGCGGCCTGTCATGAACAACTTGGCCAGATTGCACAAGCGCTTAACCTGCCGGTTGTTTCTTCGTTGATGGGATTGGGCGCGTTTCCGGCCACGCATCGTCAGGCGCTGGGCATGCTGGGGATGCATGGCACCTACGAAGCCAATATGACCATGCATCATTCCGACGTGATCTTTGCCGTTGGTGTTCGCTTTGACGATCGCACAACCAATAACCTGGCAAAATATTGCCCAAATGCGACCGTACTGCATATCGATATCGATCCGACCTCTATTTCGAAAACCGTCACTGCGGATATTCCGATTGTCGGCGACGCCCGACTGGTGCTGGATCAGATGCTGGAACTGCTACCGCAGGAGAAATCGCAGCAACCGCTTGATGATAACCGCGACTGGTGGCAGCAGATAGAACAGTGGCGTGCGCGCCAGTGTCTGAAATATGACACGCAAAGTGAGAGCATTAAGCCGCAGGCTGTCATTGAAACCCTCTGGCGTCTGACGAAAGGGGATGCGTATGTAACCTCGGACGTTGGTCAGCACCAGATGTTTGCCGCGCTGTACTACCCGTTTGATAAGCCGCGTCGTTGGATTAACTCCGGTGGCCTCGGCACCATGGGATTCGGTTTACCTGCAGCGTTAGGCGTAAAGATGGCGCTACCGAATGAAACGGTGGTGTGCGTCACCGGCGATGGCAGTATTCAGATGAATATCCAGGAGCTGTCGACGGCGTTGCAATATGAGCTGCCGGTGCTGGTACTCAATCTTAACAACCGTTACCTCGGCATGGTTAAACAGTGGCAGGACATGATTTACTCCGGGCGTCACTCGCAGTCTTACATGCAGTCGCTGCCCGACTTTGTACGTCTTGCCGAGGCATATGGTCATATTGGTATCCAGATAAACCATCCGGATGAACTCGAGAGTAAATTGGGTGAGGCGCTGGAACACGTGCGTAACCATCGTCTGGTGTTTGTCGATGTCACCGTTGATGGCAGTGAACATGTCTACCCGATGCAGATTCGCGGAGGCGGTATGGATGAAATGTGGTTAAGCAAAACGGAGAGGACCTGATTATGCGCCGGATATTATCAGTATTACTGGAAAACGAGTCGGGTGCATTGTCACGAGTGATTGGTCTCTTCGCTCAGCGCGGTTACAACATTGAAAGCCTGACCGTCGCACCGACGGACGATCCGACGTTATCGCGAATGACGATCCAGACGGTGGGTGATGAAAAGGTCCTTGAGCAGATCGAAAAGCAGCTGCACAAACTGGTGGATGTCCTGCGCGTAAGCGAGTTGGGACAGGGGGCTCATGTTGAACGAGAGATCATGCTGGTGAAAATTCAGGCCAGCGGTTACGGTCGTGAAGAAGTGGTGCGCAATACGGAAATATTCCGCGGGCAAATCATTGACGTCACGCCGTCCATCTACACCGTACAACTGGCAGGTACCAGCGATAAGCTCGATGCTTTCCTGGCTACATTGCGTGAAGTGGCGAAAATCGTCGAGGTTGCGCGCTCCGGCGTGGTGGGGCTTTCTCGCGGTGATAAAATCATGCGCTAATCATGGCCCAGTTATTAATTCGTGAGCCCAATGCTACCGGTTGGGCTTTTTTTTGAGAAATCAGCGGTAACCAGAGACAAAAGCGGTTGCCGCGGTCATTATTCTGCGCTTAGATGTTAAGAGTTTAACCCATGCCATCTCAAAGGTTATGGTTGGTACATTTTACGCAAGGGGCAATTGTGAAACTGGATGAAATCGCTCGGCTGGCCGGCGTTTCGCGAACGACTGCAAGCTACGTTATTAATGGCAAAGCAAAGCAATATCGCGTAAGCGACAAAACGGTTGAAAAAGTCATGGCGGTGGTGCGCGAACATAATTACCACCCAAATGCTGTGGCAGCCGGGCTACGTGCTGGACGCACACGTTCTATCGGGCTGGTGATCCCGGATCTGGAGAATACAAGTTATACCCGGATAGCCAACTACCTGGAGCGCCAGGCGCGTCAGCGTGGCTATCAGCTGCTGATTGCCTGCTCTGAAGATCAGCCAGATAACGAAATGCGCTGTATTGAACATCTATTACAACGCCAGGTTGATGCCATTATTGTGTCGACCTCTTTGCCGCCGGAGCATCCGTTTTACCAGCGCTGGGCTAACAGCGCATTCCCGATTGTGGCGTTAGACCGCGCGCTGGATCGTGAACATTTCACCAGCGTTGTCGGGGCCGATCAGGACGATGCAGAAATGCTGGCGGAAGAATTGCGTAAGTTCCCGGCTGATACCGTCCTTTATCTCGGTGCGCTGCCGGAATTATCTGTGAGTTTCCTGCGTGAGCAGGGTTTTCGTACCGCGTGGAAGGACGATCCGCGTGAAGTGAATTTCCTGTATGCCAATAGCTATGAGCGGGAAGCCGCCGCGCAGCTGTTTGATAAATGGCTGGAAACGCACCCGATGCCACAGGCGTTGTTTACCACTTCCTTTGCGCTTTTACAGGGCGTGATGGATGTGACATTACGTCGTGACGGGCAGCTACCGTCTGATTTAGCGATTGCTACCTTTGGCGATCATGAATTGCTCGACTTCCTACAGTGCCCGGTACTGGCGGTGGCGCAACGTCATCGCGACGTTGCAGAGCGCGTACTGGAAATCGTGTTGGCCAGTCTGGATGAGCCGCGTAAGCCAAAACCAGGCTTAACGCGCATCAAGCGTAACCTGTATCGCCGCGGTATTCTCAGTCGGAGTTAAGGTGTTCTGCTGGACGCGCTGGAAGGCGATAACCTTCTGGCGCGGTCATTTATTCAAATATCAGAAATAACCTCATTATATTTAAGAATATTCTTTAGAATTGTCTGAAATTCAATTTCTATATATCGTGATTAAAAACGCAACCCACCATTTTTACGTTATTGATACGTAACGATGCGTTACGATTGTATTATTTTGTTACATGGTTGTAGGGAATTGCCGAATTAACAAACACTTTGCTTCTGTATTGCAGATTTTTCTCGCCTGCCTTGGTCGTACAAGGCGTACAGACCGATTAACTGGTACTGTTATCTCGCTGCATATTGTCCTAAAATGCCGCTCGCGTCGCAAACTGACACTTTATATTTTCTCGAGATGATATTGAGTTGTTTTAAACAATGATGAGTTGTTGGATTTTTTTCTTACAAATATTCATGACGTTAATTTGCTTCGTTCGCTGTACGGAATTTGTTCAACGCTGATATTGGCCGTAAACATTGGGTTTTTTGCTCCGCTAAGCGCCGTGACTTGCTTGACAAGGTTTTCCTCCGCTCCGTAAACTCCTTATAAGTGGGATTTTGTGGGACAAAGTGGTAATCGGGGGTGAGACTGGCATGTTCCGGGGAGCGACGTTAGTTAATCTCGACAGTAAAGGGCGCTTATCAGTGCCTACCCGGTATCGGGATCAACTGCTCGAGAGTGCTACCGGTCAAATGGTTTGCACCATTGACATCCATCACCCGTGCCTGCTGCTTTACCCCCTGCCTGAATGGGAAATTATCGAGCAGAAGCTATCTCGTCTGTCCAGCATGAATCCGGTCGAGCGCCGCGTACAGCGCCTGCTGTTGGGGCATGCCAGTGAATGTCAGATGGATAGCGCCGGTCGATTACTGATAGCACCCATTTTGCGGCAACATGCAGGGTTAACAAAAGAAGTGATGCTGGTTGGGCAGTTCAACAAATTTGAGCTGTGGGATGAAACGACCTGGTATCAACAGGTCAAGGAAGATATCGACGCTGAGCAATCTGTTACCGGCGCGCTGTCGGAACGATTGCAGGATTTGTCTCTATAAGATGATGGAAAATTTTAAACATACAACGGTGTTGCTGGATGAGGCCGTAAACGGTCTGAATATTCGTCCGGACGGCATCTACATTGACGGGACATTTGGTCGCGGCGGTCACTCACGACTGATCCTCTCGCAGCTTGGCGAAGAGGGGCGTTTGCTGGCTATCGATCGCGATCCGCAGGCCATTGCGGTGGCTCAGAGCATTAACGATCCCCGCTTCTCCATCATTCATGGACCTTTCTCCGCGCTGGCTGAGTACGTGAGTGAGCGCGGGCTAACCGGTAAGATCGATGGCATCCTTCTCGATCTTGGCGTCTCTTCTCCGCAATTAGACGATGCGGAGCGCGGCTTTTCGTTTATGCGTGACGGTCCGTTGGACATGCGTATGGACCCAACGCGCGGCCAGTCAGCCGCCGAGTGGCTGCAAACGGCAGATGAAGCGGATATTGCCTGGGTGATTAAAACCTTTGGCGAAGAACGCTTTGGCAAACGCATTGCTCGCGCCATTGTCGAGCGTAACCGCGTTGAACCGATGACCCGCACCAAACAACTGGCGGAAGTCATTGCGGCGGCCATGCCGGTAAAAGACAAATTCAAACATCCCGCGACCCGTACCTTCCAGGCGGTGCGCATTTGGGTGAACAGTGAACTGGAGGAGATAGAGCAGGCGCTAAAAAGCTCGCTCAGCGTGCTGGCTCCAGGTGGTCGCCTTTCTGTCATCAGTTTCCACTCGCTTGAAGACCGTATTGTGAAGCGCTTTATGCGCGAACAAAGTCGCGGTCCTCAGGTTCCGGCGGGGATCCCGATGACCGAAGCGCAGATCCAAAAGCTGGGCGGCCGTGAGTTGAGAGCATTAGGCAAGTTGATGCCGGGTGAAGAAGAGGTCGCAGAAAATCCTCGTGCCCGTAGTTCAGTTCTGCGCATTGCAGAGAGGACGAACGCATGATCAGCAGAGTGACAGAAGCCCTCAGCAAAGTTAAAGGATCGATAGGAAGTAACGAGCGCCATGCTTTGCCTGGCGTGATCGGTGACGATCTTTTGCGGTTCGGGAAGCTGCCACTCTGCCTGTTCATTTGCATTATTTTGACGGCGGTCACCGTCGTGACGACCGCGCACCATACGCGGTTACTGACCGCACAGCGTGAACAGTTAGTTCTGGAACGCGATGCACTGGATATCGAATGGCGTAACCTGATCCTCGAAGAGAACGCTCTCGGTGACCATAGCCGTGTTGAACGGATCGCAACGGAAAAGCTGCAGTTGCAGCATGTCGATCCCTCACAAGAAAATATCGTTGTACAAAAATAAGGATAAACGCGACGCATGAAAGCAGCGGCAAAGACGCTCAAACCAAAACGCCAGGAAGAACAAGCCAACTTTATCAGTTGGCGTTTTGCGTTACTGTGCGGCTGTATTTTGCTGGCGCTGTGCTTCCTGCTGGGACGCGTTGCGTGGCTGCAAATTATTGCGCCTGACATGCTGGTGCGTCAGGGCGACATGCGCTCCTTGCGCGTCCAGGAAGTCTCCACGTCACGTGGCATGATTACCGACCGTTCCGGCCGTCCGCTGGCGGTGAGCGTGCCAGTGAAGGCCATCTGGGCCGATCCGAAAGAAGTGCATGATGCGGGTGGCGTAAGCGTTGGCGAACGCTGGCGAGCGCTATCGACTGCGCTGAACATCCCGCTCGACCAACTGGCTTCTCGCATCAATGCCAACCCGAAAGGGCGTTTTATCTACCTCGCACGCCAGGTCAACCCTGACATGGCCGACTACATCAAAAAACTCAAGCTGCCGGGGATTCATCTGCGCGAAGAATCCCGCCGTTACTATCCTTCCGGGGAAGTGACCGCTCACCTCATCGGTTTTACCAACGTCGACAGCCAGGGCATTGAAGGCGTTGAGAAGAGTTTTGATAAATGGCTCACCGGTCAGCCGGGCGAGCGCGTGGTGCGTAAAGACCGCTATGGCCGCGTGATTGAAGATATTTCTTCAACAGACAGTCAGGCGGCACATAACCTGGCGCTGAGTATTGATGAGCGCTTGCAGGCACTGGTCTATCGCGAACTGAACAACGCCGTCGCGTTTAACAAAGCGGAATCAGGTAGCGCCGTGTTGGTAGACGTCAACACCGGCGAAGTGCTGGCGATGGCGAATAGCCCATCCTACAACCCAAACAATCTCTCCGGTACGCAAAAAGATGTCATGCGTAACCGTACCATCACTGACGTATTTGAACCGGGCTCAACGGTTAAACCGATGGTGGTGATGACGGCACTGCAGCGCGGCGTGGTGCGTGAAAACACCGTGCTGAACACCATTCCCTATCGAATTAATGGCCACGAAATCAAAGACGTGGCGCGTTATAGCGAATTGACCCTGACCGGGGTACTACAGAAGTCGAGTAACGTCGGTGTTTCCAAACTGGCGTTAGCGATGCCGTCCTCAGCGTTAGTAGATACTTACTCACGTTTTGGGCTGGGAAAAGCGACCAATTTGGGGTTGGTCGGAGAACGCAGTGGCTTATATCCTCAAAAACAACGGTGGTCTGACATAGAGAGGGCCACCTTCTCTTTCGGCTATGGGCTGATGGTAACCCCGTTACAGTTAGCGCGAGTCTACGCAACGATCGGCAGCTATGGCGTTTATCGCCCGCTGTCGATTACCAAAGTTGATCCTCCTGTTCCGGGTGAGCGTATCTTCCCGGAATCTACCGTACGTACCGTCGTTCATATGATGGAAAGCGTGGCGCTGCCCGGCGGCGGCGGCGTGAAGGCGGCGATTAAAGGCTATCGCATCGCCATTAAAACCGGTACGGCGAAAAAAGTAGGGCCGGATGGTCGCTACATCAACAAATACATTGCTTATACCGCAGGCGTTGCGCCTGCGAGTCAGCCGCGCTTCGCGCTGGTGGTTGTTATCAACGATCCGCAGGCGGGTAAATACTACGGTGGCGCCGTTTCCGCGCCGGTCTTCGGTGCCATCATGGGCGGCGTACTGCGCACCATGAACATTGAGCCGGATGCGCTGACAACGAGCGATAAAAGTGATTTTGTGAATAATCAAGGCGAGGCGACAGGTGGCAGATCGTAATTTGCGCGACCTTCTTGCTCCATGGGTGCCGGGTGCACCGGAGCGAGCACTGCGGGAGATGACGCTCGACAGCCGTGTGGCTGCATCGGGCGATCTCTTTGTGGCAGTGGTAGGTCATCAGGCGGACGGGCGTCGATATATCCCGCAGGCGATAGCGCAAGGTGTGGCTGCCATTATTGCAGAGGCAAAAGATGAGGCAACCGACGGTGAAATCCGTGAAATGCACGGCGTACCGGTTATCTATTTGAGCCAGCTTAACGAACGTTTATCAGCACTGGCGGGCCGCTTTTACCACGAGCCTTCTGACACTATGCGTCTGGTGGGGGTCACCGGCACCAACGGGAAAACCACGACCACCCAACTGCTGGCGCAGTGGAGCCAGCTGTTGGGCGAAACCAGCGCCGTAATGGGGACCGTTGGCAATGGCCTGCTGGGCAAAGTGATCCCGACCGAAAATACCACCGGTTCAGCCGTTGACGTCCAGCATGTGCTGGCGGGGCTGGTTGAGCAGGGCGCCACGTTAGGTGCGATGGAAGTGTCATCCCACGGTCTGGTTCAGCATCGCGTGGCAGCGTTGAAGTTTGCCGCGTCGGTATTTACCAACTTAAGCCGTGACCATCTCGACTATCACGGCGATATGGAACATTACGAAGCCGCGAAGTGGCTGCTGTACTCCACGCACCATTGCGGTCAGGCCATCGTCAATGCAGATGATGAAGTCGGTCGCCGTTGGCTGGCAAAATTGCCGGATGCGGTCGCCGTTTCGATGGAAGACCATATTAACCCGAACTGCCACGGTCGTTGGCTGAAAGCGGTTGAGGTGAATTATCACGACAGCGGCGCGACGATCCGCTTTACCTCGTCCTGGGGTGACGGTGAAATTGAAAGCCGCCTGATGGGCGCCTTCAACGTCAGTAATCTGCTGCTGGCACTGGCAACGCTGCTGGCATTAGGGTACCCGTTAGCGGATTTACTGAAAACGGCGGCACGTCTGCAGCCAGTTTGCGGGCGTATGGAAGTGTTCAGTGCGCCGGGCAAAACAACGGTGGTGGTGGATTATGCCCACACGCCGGATGCGCTGGAAAAAGCGCTGCAGGCGGCACGTCTGCACTGCACCGGTAAGCTGTGGTGCGTCTTTGGCTGCGGCGGCGATCGTGACAAAGGCAAGCGTCCGCTGATGGGCGCCATCGCGGAAGAGTTCGCGGATATTGTGGTGGTCACTGATGACAACCCGCGCACTGAAGAGCCACGCGCCATCATTAACGACATTCTGGCAGGTATGCTGGATGCCGGGCACGCGAAGGTGATGGAAGGTCGTGCTGAAGCGGTCACCAACGCCATTATGCAGGCGAAAGAAAACGACGTTGTGCTGGTGGCCGGTAAAGGCCACGAAGATTACCAGATCGTCGGCGCGCATCGCCTCGACTATTCTGACCGCGTGACGGCCGCTCGTTTGCTGGGGGTGATCGCATGATTAGCGTAACGCTCAGCCAGTTGGCGGAGATCCTCGGTGGCGAACTGAAAGGGGGCGATCTGACCCTTGATGCGGTGACCACCGATACGCGTAAAGTCACGCCGGGTTGCCTGTTTGTAGCGCTGAAAGGCGAACGCTTCGATGCCCATGATTTTGCCGAAACGGCGAAGGAGAACGGGGCGGGAGCGCTGCTGGTCAGTCGTCCGCTGGATGTTTCTCTGCCGCAGGTGATTGTGAAGGACACACGCCTGGCGTTTGGCGAGCTGGCGGCGTGGGTGCGCGCTCAGGTTCCGGCCCGTGTGGTGGCACTGACCGGTTCATCCGGTAAAACCTCTGTCAAAGAGATGACAGCCGCGATTCTCAGCCAGTGTGGGAACACGTTATACACTGCGGGCAATCTGAACAACGACATCGGCGTACCAATGACGCTGCTGCGACTGAACAACGATTATGACTATGCGGTGATTGAGCTTGGTGCCAACCACCAGGGCGAGATTGCCTGGACCGTCGGATTAACTCGACCGGAAGCGGCGCTGGTGAATAACCTGGCGGCGGCTCACCTGGAAGGGTTTGGTTCTCTGGCGGGTGTCGCCAAAGCAAAAGGCGAAATCTTTACCGGCCTGGCGGAAAACGGTATCGCCATTATGAATGCCGATAACAACGACTGGCTGAACTGGCAGAGCATTATTGGCGATCGCACCGTCTGGCGCTTCTCGCCGAATGCGGCCAACAGCGACTTTTCTGCTACCAATATTCATGTTACGTCACACGGCACCGAGTTTACGCTGCACACGCCGACGGGCAGCATTGATGTTTTGCTGCCGTTACCGGGGCGTCACAACATTGCCAATGCCCTGGCTGCCACCGCGCTCTCCATGGCGGTTGGCGCGACGCATGAGGCGGTTAAAACTGGCCTGAAAGATTTACACGCAGTGCCGGGACGCCTGTTCCCTATCCCGCTCGCCGAAAATCAGCTGCTGCTGGATGACTCCTATAACGCCAACGTCGGTTCGATGACCGCCGCGGTACAGGTGTTGTCTGAAATGCCGGGCTATCGCGTGCTGGTGGTGGGCGATATGGCAGAACTTGGCGCGGAAAGCGAAGCCTGTCACATACAGGTAGGAGAGGCTGCGAAGGCGGCGGGTATCGACCGCGTATTGAGTACAGGGAAACTGAGTCAGGCAATCAGCGATGCCAGTGGCGTTGGCGAACATTTTGCGGATAAATCCGCGCTGGCCGCGCATCTTAAGACATTGATTGCCGAGCATCAGGTGATGACGATTTTAGTGAAAGGTTCACGTAGTGCCGCTATGGAAGAGGTAGTACGCGCATTACAGGAGAATGCAACATGTTAGTTTGGCTGGCCGAACATTTGGTCAAATATTATTCCGGCTTTAACGTCTTCTCTTATCTGACGTTTCGCGCCATCGTCAGCCTGCTGACCGCGCTGTTCATCTCGTTGTGGATGGGCCCGCGCATGATCGCCCGTCTGCAAAAAATGTCTTTTGGTCAGGTTGTGCGTAACGACGGCCCAGAATCGCATTTCAGCAAGCGCGGTACGCCGACCATGGGCGGCATTATGATCCTCACCGCGATTGTTATCTCCGTTCTGCTGTGGGCCTACCCGTCTAACCCTTACGTCTGGTGCGTACTGGTGGTGCTGGTGGGTTACGGCATTATCGGTTTTGTCGATGACTACCGCAAAGTGGTGCGTAAAGACACCAAAGGCCTGATCGCCCGCTGGAAGTACTTCTGGATGTCGGTGATTGCATTAGGCGTGGCCTTCGCGCTGTATCTGGTGGGCAAAGATACGCCCGCCACGCAGCTGGTCGTGCCGTTCTTTAAAGACGTCATGCCGCAGTTGGGCCTGTTCTACGTTCTGCTGGCCTACTTCGTGATTGTCGGTACCGGCAATGCGGTCAACCTGACCGACGGCCTTGATGGCCTGGCTATTATGCCGACCGTGTTTGTTGCTGCTGGCTTTGCGCTGGTGGCGTGGGCGACCGGGAACATGAACTTTGCCAACTATCTGCATATTCCGTATTTACGCCATGCGGGGGAGTTGGTGATCGTCTGCACGGCGATTGTCGGGGCAGGATTAGGCTTCCTGTGGTTTAACACTTATCCGGCGCAGGTCTTTATGGGCGACGTCGGTTCGCTGGCACTGGGTGGCGCACTGGGCATTATTGCCGTGCTGTTGCGCCAGGAATTCCTGCTGGTGATTATGGGCGGTGTGTTTGTGGTGGAAACCCTGTCGGTGATTCTGCAGGTTGGCTCCTTCAAGCTGCGCGGACAGCGCATCTTCCGTATGGCGCCGATCCACCACCACTATGAATTGAAAGGCTGGCCGGAGCCGCGCGTGATCGTGCGCTTCTGGATTATTTCGCTGATGCTGGTGCTGATTGGCCTGGCAACGCTGAAGGTACGTTAATCATGGCTGATTACCAGGGTAAAAAAATCGTCATTATCGGTCTGGGGCTGACTGGGCTGTCCTGCGTGGATTTTTTCCTCGCGCGTGGCGTTACGCCGCGGGTGATGGATACCCGCACGACGCCACCGGGGCTGGATAAATTACCGGAAGCGGTTGAGCGCCATG
>NZ_SZXN01000055.1:101511-127096 GCF_005281195.1 Citrobacter sp. wls613 | reverse complement strand
GCTGCTGGCCGCCGATCTCATCGTCGCCAGCCCAGGTATTGCCCTGGCGCATCCAGCGCTGAGTGCGGCCGCTGATGCTGGTATTGAAATTGTGGGTGACATTGAGCTGTTCTGTCGCGAAGCGCAGGCGCCGATCGTGGCGATTACCGGTTCTAACGGTAAAAGCACCGTCACCACGCTGGTCGGTGAAATGGCGAAAGCGGCCGGGGTGAATGTCGGCGTCGGCGGTAATATTGGTTTGCCTGCGCTGATGCTGCTGGATGCTGAACGCGAGCTGTACGTTCTGGAGCTCTCCAGCTTCCAGCTGGAAACCACCTCCAGCCTGCAGGCTGTGGCGGCCACTATTCTGAACGTGACTGAAGATCATATGGATCGCTACCCGTTTGGGTTACAGCAGTACCGTGCAGCGAAACTGCGCGTCTATGAGAACGCGAAAGTGTGCGTGGTTAACGCCGATGATGCGCTGACGATGCCGGTTCGCGGGGCTGATGAACGCTGCGTGAGCTTTGGCATCAATATGGGTGACTATCACCTGAATCGTCAGCAGGGCGAAACTTGGCTGCGCGTGAAGGGCGAAAAAGTGCTGAACGTGAAAGAGATGACGCTTTCCGGTCAGCATAACTATACCAACGCTCTGGCAGCGCTGGCGCTGGCGGATGCTGCGGGCCTGCCGCGGGCATCCAGCCTGAAAGCGCTAACCACCTTTACCGGACTGGCGCATCGTTTTCAGGTTGTGCTGGAACATAACGGCGTACGCTGGATTAACGATTCTAAAGCCACCAACGTCGGCAGTACTGAAGCGGCGCTGAATGGCCTGCACGTTGACGGCACGCTGCATCTGCTGCTGGGCGGGGACGGGAAATCCGCTGATTTTTCTCCGCTCAGTCGTTATCTGGTTGGCGATCGTATTCGTCTGTACTGTTTTGGTCGCGATGGGGCGCAGCTTGCCGCTCTGCGACCAGACGTTGCCGAGCAAACTGAAACCATGGAGCAGGCGATGCGTCTGCTCGCGCCGCGCGTTAAACCGGGCGATATGGTGTTGCTGTCGCCGGCCTGCGCCAGCCTCGACCAGTTTAAAAACTTTGAGCAGCGTGGCGATGTCTTTACCCGCCTGGCGAAGGAGTTGGGTTGATGCGTTTATCTCTCCCTCGTCTGAGAATGCCGCGCATACCGGGATGGGGTGTCCTGGCGTGGATCTTCGCGGCGCTTAAAGGCTGGGTGATGGCGTCGCGTGATAAAGACGCGGACAGCCTGATCATGTATGACCGCATGTTGCTGTGGCTGACGTTTGGTCTGGCAGCGATTGGTTTTGTGATGGTGACATCGGCGTCAATGCCCGTTGGGCAACGTCTGGCGGGCGATCCTTTCCTGTTCGCCAAACGTGATGCGCTGTATATCTTCCTGGCGTTCTGTCTGGCGATGGTCACGCTACGTCTGCCGATGGAATTCTGGCAAAAGTACAGCACCACCATGTTGATCGCCTCGATCATCATGTTGCTGATCGTACTGGTGGTAGGCAGCTCGGTTAACGGGGCATCGCGTTGGATTGCACTGGGCCCGCTGCGTATTCAGCCGGCGGAATTTACCAAGCTGTCGCTGTTCTGTTATCTCGCCAACTACCTGGTACGTAAGGTGGATGAGGTGCGTAACAACCTGCGCGGCTTCTTAAAACCGATGGGCGTAATCCTGGTGCTGGCGGTGCTACTGCTGGCGCAGCCTGACCTCGGTACGGTGGTGGTGCTGTTTGTTACCACGCTGGCGATGCTGTTTCTGGCTGGTGCAAAATTGTGGCAGTTCATCGCCATCATCGGCATGGGGATCTCGGCGGTGGTGCTGCTGATCCTCGCCGAACCGTATCGTATCCGCCGCGTAACCTCTTTCTGGAACCCCTGGGAGGATCCGTTTGGTAGCGGCTACCAGCTGACGCAATCCCTGATGGCCTTTGGTCGTGGTGAGATTTGGGGGCAGGGGTTGGGGAATTCGGTACAAAAACTGGAGTATTTGCCGGAAGCGCACACTGACTTTATCTTCGCCATTATTGGGGAAGAACTGGGTTATATCGGTGTGGTACTGGCACTTTTAATGGTATTCTTCGTCGCTTTTCGCGCGATGTCGATTGGCCGTAAAGCGCTGGAAATTGACCACCGTTTTTCAGGCTTTTTAGCCTGCTCGATTGGGGTTTGGTTTAGTTTTCAGGCGCTGGTTAACGTTGGGGCTGCGGCAGGTATGCTGCCCACGAAAGGTCTGACGCTGCCGCTGATTAGTTATGGTGGTTCAAGTCTGTTGATCATGTCGACGGCCATCATGTTTTTGTTACGTATTGATTATGAAACGCGTCTGGAAAAAGCACAGGCGTTTACACGAGGTGCACGATGAGTGGTCAACCGAAGCGGTTAATGGTGATGGCAGGCGGTACCGGTGGGCATGTGTTCCCGGGACTGGCGGTTGCGCACCATTTAATGGCCCAGGGTTGGCAGGTTCGTTGGCTGGGCACCGCCGATCGTATGGAAGCGGACTTAGTGCCGAAGCATGGCATTGACATTGATTTTATTCGTATCTCCGGTTTGCGTGGCAAGGGCCTCAACGCACTGCTGGCCGCACCCGTGCGTATTTTTAACGCCTGGCGCCAGGCTCGCGCCATCATGAAGCAGTTTAAACCTGACGTGGTGCTGGGGATGGGCGGTTATGTCTCGGGCCCCGGTGGTCTGGCGGCCTGGTCGTTAGGCATTCCGGTCGTGCTGCACGAGCAGAACGGCATCGCAGGCTTAACCAATAAATGGCTGTCAAAGATTGCCACGACGGTGATGCAGGCGTTTCCCGGCGCCTTCCCGGATGCGGAAGTGGTGGGCAACCCGGTACGTACCGATGTGCTGGCGCTGCCATTACCTGAAGAACGCCTGGCTGGACGTGAAGGTCCGGTTCGCGTGCTGGTGGTCGGGGGGTCTCAGGGCGCGCGCGTGCTGAACCAAACGCTGCCGCAGGTTGCTGCAAAGCTTGGCGACGCGGTGACTATCTGGCATCAGAGCGGTAAAGGCGCACAGCAGACCGTGGAACAGGCCTATGTTGATGCCGGACAGCCGCAGCATAAGGTCACCGAATTTATTGATGATATGGCCGCCGCCTATGCGTGGGCAGATGTGGTGGTTTGTCGCTCAGGCGCGCTAACGGTGAGCGAGATCGCAGCAGCGGGCCTGCCAGCGATTTTTGTGCCGTTCCAGCATAAAGACCGACAGCAGTACTGGAATGCGTTGCCGCTGGAAAAAGCGGGCGCCGCCAAAATTTTAGAGCAGCCGCAGTTTACTGTGGATGCCGTCGCCAGCACCCTTGAAGGGTGGTCGCGAGAAACCTTATTAACCATGGCAGAACGTGCTCGCAATGCATCCATACCGAATTCCACCGAATGGGTTGCAAATGCAGTGAGCCGGGCTGCCCGGGCGTAATTGTGGCGATGCCTTTTGCATCGCATGAACTGAGAAGTTAATGGCTAAAGAATGAATACACAACAATTGGCAAAACTGCGTTCCATCGTGCCCGAAATGCGTCGCGTTCGGCACATTCACTTTGTCGGCATCGGTGGTGCTGGTATGGGTGGTATTGCCGAAGTTTTGGCCAATGAAGGGTATCAGATCAGCGGTTCTGACTTAGCGCCGAATCCGGTCACGCAACAGCTGAGTAATCTGGGCGCGACGATTTTCTTCAACCATCGCCCGGAAAACGTGCGTGATGCGAGCGTGGTGGTGGTGTCCAGCGCCATTTCTGCGGATAACCCGGAAATTGTGGCGGCGCATGAAGCGCGTATTCCGGTGATTCGTCGCGCAGAGATGCTGGCTGAGTTAATGCGTTTTCGTCATGGTATCGCCATTGCCGGGACGCACGGTAAAACCACAACCACCGCGATGGTCTCCAGCATTTACGCAGAAGCAGGGCTGGATCCGACGTTTGTCAACGGTGGGCTGGTGAAGGCGGCGGGCGTACATGCGCGCTTAGGCCATAGCCGTTATTTAATTGCGGAAGCGGATGAGAGCGATGCGTCGTTCCTGCATTTGCAGCCGATGGTGGCGATTGTCACCAATATCGAAGCTGACCACATGGATACCTACCAGGGCGACTTCGAAAATTTAAAGCAGACGTTTATTAATTTCCTGCATAACCTGCCGTTTTATGGTCGTGCAGTGATGTGCGTTGACGATCCGGTGATCCGTGAATTGCTACCGCGCGTCGGTCGTCAGACCACAACCTATGGTTTCAGCGATGATGCTGACGTACGCATAGAAGATTACCAGCAGATTGGCCCGCAGGGTCACTTTACGCTGTTGCGTCAGGGGATGGCCGATCTGCGCGTTACGTTAAATGCGCCAGGCCGTCACAATGCGCTGAACGCGGCAGCCGCGGTTGCGGTAGCGACCGAAGAGGGTATTGAAGACGACGCTATTCTGCGCGCGCTGGAAAGTTTCCAGGGTACTGGGCGTCGTTTTGACTTCCTTGGTGAATTCCCGCTGGAGCCCGTCAACGGTAAAGCCGGTAGCGCAATGTTGGTGGATGACTACGGGCATCACCCGACGGAAGTGGATGCCACGATCAAAGCCGCACGTGCGGGCTGGCCGGACAAAAATCTGGTGATGTTGTTCCAGCCGCACCGCTATACGCGTACCCGCGATCTGTACGATGACTTTGCTAACGTCCTGACACAGGTTGACGCGCTGTTGATGCTGGACGTGTATGCCGCAGGTGAAACGCCGATCCCGGGGGCTGACAGCCGTTCGCTGTGCCGTACCATTCGTGGCCGCGGCAAGGTTGACCCGATCCTGGTGTCCGATCCGGCACAGGTGGCTGAAATGCTGGCATCGGTGTTAACGGGTAACGATCTGATTTTGGTGCAGGGCGCTGGAAATATCGGCAAAATCGCGCGTTCCTTAGCTGAAATCAAACTGAAGCCGCAAAACCCGGAGGAAGAGCAACATGGCTGATAAAATCGCGGTCCTGTTGGGCGGAACCTCTGCAGAACGAGAAGTGTCGTTGAATTCAGGCGCAGCGGTGCTGGCCGGTTTACGCGAAGGCGGCGTGGATGCGCACCCGGTTGACCCGAAAGAGGTCGATGTCACGCTTCTGAAATCAATGGGTTTTCAGAAGGTGTTTATTGCGCTGCACGGCCGTGGTGGGGAAGATGGTACCTTGCAGGGCATGCTGGAGTTGATAGGCTTGCCCTATACCGGTAGTGGTGTGATGGCTTCCGCTATCTCAATGGATAAACTGCGCAGCAAGCTGCTGTGGCAGGGGGCAGGGTTACCCGTTGCACCATGGGTGGCGTTGACCCGCGCTGAGTTTGAAAAAGGGCTTAGCGATGAAGTGGTTACGCAGATTTCTGCGTTAGGCTTGCCGCTGATTGTGAAGCCAAGCCGCGAAGGCTCCAGCGTTGGGATGTCAAAAGTTGAAGAAGAAAATGCTTTGCAGGCTGCATTAGCATTGGCTTTTCAGCATGATGAAGAAGTACTGATTGAAAAATGGCTGAGTGGCCCGGAATTTACCGTTGCAATACTTGGCGAAGAAATTTTACCGTCAATACGTATCCAACCGGCCGGAACCTTCTATGATTATGAGGCGAAGTATCTGTCTGATGAGACACAATATTTCTGCCCTGCTGGTCTGGAAGTTGAACAAGAGGCTGCTTTACAGGCGTTAGTCCTGAAAGCATGGACCGCGCTGGGCTGTAAGGGGTGGGGTCGCATTGACGTCATGCTGGACAGTGATGACCAGTTTTATCTGCTGGAAGCGAATACCTCTCCGGGTATGACCAGCCACAGCCTGGTGCCGATGGCGGCACGTCAGGCGGGCCTGAGCTTCTCGCAGTTGGTGGTACGAATTTTGGAGTTGGCGGACTGATATGTCGCAGGCTGCGCTGAACACGCGAAACGGTGATGATGAAGAAGAAGCTCTCTCCTCACGCCGCAACAATGGAACGCGTCTTGCAGGAATTATTTTCCTGCTGACAGTGCTGTGCACCGTGTTTGTCAGCGGCTGGGTAGTGTTGGGATGGATGGAAGATGCGCAGCGTTTGCCGTTGTCAAAACTAGTTTTGACCGGCGAGCGTCACTACACGCGCAACGATGATATTCGTCAGTCCATCCTGGCGCTGGGCGCACCAGGAACCTTTATGACTCAGGATGTCAACATCATCCAGAGCCAGATTGAACGCCTGCCATGGATTAAACAGGCGAGCGTCAGGAAGCAATGGCCTGATGAATTGAAGATTCATCTGGTTGAATATGTGCCAATAGCGCGTTGGAATGATCAGCATATGGTCGATGCAGACGGAAATACGTTCAGCATACCGACGGGTCGCTCCAACAAGCAGGTATTACCGATGTTGTATGGCCCGGAAGGTAGCGCAAGTGAAGTGCTGCAAGGGTTCCGCGATATGGGGCAGGTGCTGGCTAAGGACAGATTCACCCTGAAGGAAGCGGCAATGACCGCGCGTCGTTCCTGGCAGTTGACGCTGAATAACGATATTAAGCTGAATCTGGGCAGGGGCGATACGATAAAACGTTTGGCTCGCTTTGTGGAACTCTACCCGGTTTTACAGCAGCAGGCGCAAACCGATGGCAAAAGGATTAGCTACGTTGATTTGCGTTATGACTCAGGAGCGGCAGTAGGCTGGGTTCCCTTGCCTCCTGAGGAATCTAATCAGCAACAGAATCAGGCACAGGCAGAACAACAATGATCAAGGCGACGGACAGAAAACTGGTAGTTGGACTGGAGATAGGCACCGCGAAGGTAGCCGCTTTAGTAGGGGAAGTTCTGCCCGACGGTATGGTCAATATCATTGGCGTGGGCAGTTGCCCATCGCGAGGTATGGATAAAGGCGGGGTGAATGACCTTGAGTCAGTGGTGAAATGCGTACAGCGCGCCATTGACCAGGCTGAACTGATGGCGGATTGCCAGATTTCCTCGGTGTATCTGGCGCTTTCTGGTAAACATATTAGCTGTCAGAATGAAATTGGTATGGTGCCCATTTCCGAAGAGGAAGTGACACAGGAAGACGTAGAGAACGTGGTGCATACGGCGAAATCCGTACGCGTACGCGATGAGCATCGTGTTCTGCATGTCATTCCGCAGGAATACGCCATTGACTACCAGGAAGGCATTAAAAATCCGGTAGGGCTTTCCGGCGTACGCATGCAGGCTAAAGTGCATCTGATTACCTGCCACAACGACATGGCGAAGAATATTGTTAAAGCTGTTGAACGTTGTGGCCTGAAAGTTGACCAACTCATATTTGCCGGGTTGGCAGCCAGTTATTCTGTCTTGACGGAAGACGAACGTGAGCTGGGTGTCTGCGTAGTCGATATTGGTGGTGGTACAATGGATATCGCCGTTTATACTGGCGGCGCGTTGCGCCACACCAAAGTGATCCCTTACGCAGGGAATGTGGTAACCAGCGATATCGCGTATGCCTTTGGTACGCCGCCGAGCGATGCCGAAGCCATCAAAGTGCGCCATGGCTGCGCGCTGGGATCTATCGTCGGTAAAGATGAAAGCGTTGAGGTGCCAAGCGTGGGCGGTCGTCCGCCGCGCAGTCTGCAGCGTCAGACCCTGGCAGAGGTGATTGAGCCGCGTTATACCGAGCTGCTCAACCTGGTCAACGAAGAGATTTTGCAATTACAGGAACAGCTTCGCCAGCAGGGTGTGAAACATCATCTGGCGGCGGGGATTGTATTAACCGGTGGTGCGGCACAAATTGAAGGCCTTGCGGCCTGCGCTCAACGCGTGTTCCACACGCAGGTGCGAATTGGTGCACCGCTGAACATTACCGGTCTGACAGATTATGCCCAAGAGCCGTATTATTCAACGGCAGTGGGGTTGCTTCACTACGGGAAAGAATCCCATTTGAGTGGTGAGGCTGAAGTTGAAAAACGTGTAACAGCATCGGTTGGATCGTGGATCAAACGACTCAACAGTTGGCTGCGAAAAGAGTTTTAATTTTTATGAGACCGGCAACAATTACGGTCTCAGGCGACAGGCACATACACAACATCATTCAAGTTGCATCGCGGCGGCAACTGAGCTAATCACCTGGAGCATAGTTTACTATGTGACGGGAGTGAGTGAAGGCAGCCAACAAAGAGGCGGCTTGAAGGATGAAGTGTAAAACGGAGAGAGAAACTATGTTTGAACCTATGGAACTAACCAACGACGCGGTGATTAAAGTCATCGGCGTCGGTGGCGGCGGCGGTAATGCCGTTGAACACATGGTGCGCGAGCGCATCGAAGGTGTTGAATTCTTCGCGGTGAATACCGACGCTCAGGCGTTGCGTAAGACTGCGGTTGGACAGACCATTCAGATTGGTAGCGGTATTACCAAAGGTCTGGGCGCGGGTGCAAACCCGGAAGTCGGTCGCAATGCGGCTGATGAAGATCGTGAGGCTCTGCGTGCAGCGCTTGACGGCGCAGACATGGTGTTCATCGCAGCAGGCATGGGTGGCGGTACCGGTACCGGTGCAGCGCCAGTGGTTGCTGAAGTAGCAAAAGATTTAGGTATTCTGACCGTTGCTGTCGTGACTAAGCCTTTCAACTTTGAAGGCAAGAAGCGTATGGCATTCGCGGAGCAGGGTATCACCGAGCTGTCCAAACATGTGGACTCTCTGATCACTATCCCGAACGACAAACTGCTGAAAGTATTGGGTCGCGGTATTTCACTGCTGGACGCGTTTGGCGCAGCGAACGACGTGCTGAAAGGCGCGGTTCAGGGTATCGCTGAGCTGATCACCCGTCCGGGTCTGATGAACGTTGACTTTGCAGACGTACGCACCGTGATGTCCGAAATGGGCTACGCGATGATGGGCTCTGGCGTGGCGAGCGGTGAAGACCGTGCAGAAGAAGCCGCTGAAATGGCGATCTCTTCTCCGCTGCTGGAAGACATCGATCTGTCTGGCGCACGCGGCGTGCTGGTCAACATCACTGCGGGCTTCGACCTGCGTCTGGATGAGTTCGAAACCGTCGGCAACACCATCCGTGCATTTGCTTCGGATAACGCGACCGTGGTTATCGGTACCTCTCTGGACCCGGATATGAACGACGAACTGCGCGTCACCGTGGTGGCCACTGGAATTGGTATGGACAAGCGTCCGGAAATCACTCTGGTGACCAACAAGCAGGTACAGCAGCCGGTAATGGATCGTTACCAGCAGCACGGTATGGCGCCGTTGACGCAAGAGCAGAAACCGGTAGCAAAAGTGGTCAACGACAATACGCCGCAGACCACCAAAGAGCCGGATTATCTGGATATCCCCGCATTCCTGCGTAAGCAAGCTGATTAAGAATTAGCTGGAATTTGGGAATTGTGCCTCTTTGTGCTAAACTGGCCCACCGAATGTATAGTACACTTCGGTTGGATAGGTAATTTGGCGAGATTATACGATGATCAAACAAAGGACTCTTAAACGTATCGTTCAGGCGACTGGCGTCGGTTTGCATACCGGCAAAAAAGTCACCCTGACATTACGCCCTGCGCCGGCCAACACCGGGGTCATCTATCGTCGCACCGACTTGAATCCTCCGGTAGATTTCCCGGCCGATGCCAAATCTGTGCGTGATACCATGCTCTGTACGTGTCTGGTCAATGAGCATGATGTACGGATTTCAACCGTTGAGCACCTCAACGCTGCTCTGGCGGGCTTAGGCATCGATAACATCGTTATTGAGGTTAATGCCCCGGAAATCCCGATCATGGATGGCAGTGCTGCTCCGTTCGTTTACCTGCTGCTTGACGCAGGTATTGAAGAACTGAACTGCGCCAAAAAATTTGTACGCATCAAAGAGACCGTTCGTGTCGAAGATGGCGACAAGTGGGCTGAATTCAAACCGTACAATGGTTTCTCGTTGGACTTTACCATCGACTTTAACCATCCGGCGATTGATTCCAGCACCCAGCGCTATGCGATGAACTTCTCTGCGGATGCGTTTATGCGCCAGATTAGCCGTGCGCGTACTTTCGGCTTCATGCGTGATATCGAATATCTGCAGTCCCGTGGCCTGTGCTTGGGCGGTAGCTTCGATTGTGCCATCGTTGTTGACGATTATCGCGTATTGAACGAAGACGGCCTGCGTTTTGAAGATGAATTCGTTCGTCACAAAATGCTCGACGCGATTGGTGACTTGTTCATGTGTGGTCACAACATTATTGGTGCATTCACCGCGTATAAATCCGGTCATGCATTGAATAATAAATTGTTGCAGGCTGTCCTGGCAAAACAGGAAGCTTGGGAATTTGTGACCTTCCAGGACGATGCAGAACTGCCGCTGGCGTTCAAAGCACCTTCGACCGTACTGGCGTAACGACACCCGTTGTCGCAAAATTCGACTGGTAAATCTGGTACTCTCTCCGGCCAGGTAAGCCAGTCGTTTTTTTATATACTCACTAACGTAGCCTTTCTCAACGCAAACTTTTCCCTGCCGTAACGTTAAAATAGTGTGCGATCGCTGCTTTGTTGAGCATATTTTCCCATGGCGGGTTGTCATTACTGCTGTGGAGCGGTCGCTTTAATGATAAGATCCGTGCGCAAAAATCGTTTTGAATTTATAACCCCAAATGCAGGGTATATCAGGTGGCAAAAACGTGAGTGGAATACTGACGCGCTGGCGACAGTTAGGCAGACGGTACTTCTGGCCGCATCTCTTATTGGGGATGGTCGCGGCGAGTTTTGGCCTGCCCGCGATCGGTAATGCCGCTGAACCGAATACCCCCGCCAAGGCGACCACCCGTAATCACGATCAATCAGCTAAGGTCAACTTTAGCCAATTGGCGTTGCTGGAGGCGAGCAATCGTCGCCCGAATTTTACCGTCGATTACTGGCATCAGCATGCTATTCGTACGGTTATCCGCCACCTTTCTTTTGCCATGGCTCCTCAGGCGTTACCCGTTGCCGAAGATCCATTGCCGAATCAGGCGCATCATCTTGCTTTACTGAATACGCTCAGCGCGATGCTGACGCAGGAAGGCAACCCGCCGGCGACCGTAAGTCGCGTGACGTATGCCCATTTTACTTCTCAAGCCGCGTTTAGCGTTCCTGTCTGGATAAGCCAGCTGCAGGGGATCCGCGCCGGTCCTCAACGCCTCAGCTAAAAAAAGAACCTTCCAACTATAATTTTTGACTCCGCGCTGCGGGGCGTTTGAGATTTTATTATGCTAATCAAATTATTAACGAAAGTATTCGGTAGTCGTAACGAACGTACACTGCGTCGTATGCGCAAAGTGGTCAACGTCATCAATGCCATGGAACCGGAGATGGAAAAACTCTCCGATGATGAACTGAAAGCGAAGACCGCTGAGTTCCGCGCGCGTCTGGAAAAAGGCGCGACCGTTGAGAGCCTGATCCCTGAAGCATTCGCGGTGGTACGTGAAGCGAGTAAACGCGTATTTGGTATGCGCCACTTCGACGTGCAGCTGCTGGGCGGTATGGTGCTCAACGAGCGCTGCATCGCTGAGATGCGTACCGGTGAAGGTAAAACGCTGACCGCGACGCTGCCGGCATACCTGAACGCGTTAAGCGGTAAAGGCGTACACGTGGTGACCGTCAACGACTATCTGGCACAGCGTGATGCCGAGAATAACCGCCCACTGTTCGAGTTCCTCGGTATGACCGTAGGGATCAACATGTCTGGCCTGCCCGCGCCTGCTAAGCGTGAAGCCTATGCCGCCGATATCACCTACGGTACCAACAACGAATACGGTTTTGACTACCTGCGCGACAACATGGCGTTTAGCCCGGAAGAGCGCGTTCAACGTAAACTGCACTATGCGCTGGTGGATGAAGTTGACTCCATCCTGATCGATGAAGCGCGTACGCCGCTGATTATTTCCGGCCCGGCTGAAGACAGCTCGGAAATGTATAAAAAAGTGAACAAAATCATCCCGCATCTGGTGCGTCAGGAGAAAGACGATTCTGACACCTTCCAGGGCGAAGGCCACTTCTCTGTCGATGAGAAGGCGCGTCAGGTGAACCTGACCGAACGAGGTCTGGTACTGATCGAAGAACTGCTGGTGAATGAAGGCATCATGGATGAAGGCGAGTCACTGTACTCTCCGGGCAACATTATGCTGATGCATCACGTAACCGCCGCGCTGCGCGCGCACGTCCTGTTTACTCGCGATGTTGATTACATTGTGAAAGACGGCGAAGTTATCATTGTCGACGAACACACCGGACGTACCATGCAGGGCCGTCGCTGGTCAGATGGTCTGCACCAGGCCGTTGAAGCGAAAGAAGGCGTGGATATCCAGAATGAAAACCAGACGCTGGCATCCATTACCTTCCAGAACTACTTCCGTTTGTACGAAAAACTGGCCGGTATGACCGGTACAGCGGATACCGAAGCGTTTGAGTTCAGCTCTATCTACAAACTGGATACCGTTGTCGTGCCGACCAACCGTCCGATGATCCGTAAGGATTTACCGGATCTGGTGTACATGACTGAAGCGGAAAAAATTCAGGCTATTATTGAAGATATTAAAGAGCGTACCGCTAACGGTCAGCCGGTGCTGGTGGGGACTATCTCCATCGAAAAATCTGAAGTGGTTTCTAACGAGCTAACCAAAGCCGGTATTAAGCACAACGTGCTGAATGCCAAGTTCCACGCCAACGAAGCGGCGATCGTTGCACAGGCGGGTTATCCGTCAGCCGTGACCATCGCCACCAACATGGCGGGTCGTGGTACGGATATCGTGCTGGGCGGGAGCTGGCAGGCAGAAGTTGCCGAGCTGGAGAACCCGACCGAAGAGCAAATCGCGCAGATTAAAGCCGACTGGCAGGTGCGTCACGACGCGGTATTAGCCTCCGGTGGTTTACACATCATTGGTACCGAACGTCACGAATCTCGTCGTATCGATAACCAGCTGCGTGGTCGTTCTGGCCGTCAGGGGGATGCGGGTTCTTCTCGTTTCTACCTGTCGATGGAAGATGCGTTGATGCGTATTTTTGCCTCTGACCGTGTGTCAGGAATGATGCGTAAACTGGGTATGAAGCCGGGCGAAGCGATCGAGCACCCGTGGGTAACCAAAGCCATCGCCAACGCGCAGCGTAAAGTAGAAAGCCGCAACTTCGATATTCGTAAACAGCTGCTGGAATACGATGACGTTGCCAACGATCAGCGTCGCGCCATCTACACCCAGCGTAACGAACTGCTGGATGTGACTGACGTTAGCGAAACGATTAACAGCATCCGTGAAGACGTCTTCAAAGTCACTATTGATGCCTATATTCCGCCTCAGTCGCTGGAAGAAATGTGGGATATTCCGGGCCTGCAAGAACGTTTGAAAAACGATTTCGACCTCGAGATGCCGATTTCAGAGTGGCTGGATAAAGAACCTGAGCTGCATGAAGAGACGCTGCGTGAACGTATTCTGGCTAACGCCATTGAAGTGTATCAGCGTAAAGAAGAGGTTGTGGGCGCAGAAATGATGCGCCACTTCGAAAAAGGCGTGATGCTGCAAACCCTCGATTCCCTGTGGAAAGAGCACCTGGCAGCAATGGACTACCTGCGTCAGGGTATTCACCTGCGTGGTTATGCGCAGAAAGATCCGAAGCAGGAATACAAGCGTGAATCCTTCTCTATGTTTGCATCGATGCTGGAGTCGCTGAAATATGAAGTGATCAGTACTCTGAGCAAAGTTCAGGTGCGTATGCCTGAAGAAGTCGAAGCAATGGAGCAGCAGCGTCGCGAAGATGCTGAGCGTTTAGCGCAGATGCAGCAACTGAGCCACAAAGATGATGAATCTGCTGTAGCAGAAGAACTTGCTGCGCAGACCGGCGATCGTAAAGTCGGTCGTAACGATCCGTGCCCTTGCGGTTCCGGTAAAAAATTCAAGCAGTGCCATGGTCGATTGAGCTAAGCAAATAACTCACTGAAAAGGCGCAGAATTCTGCGCCTTTTTTATGGATAAACAAAATGAAAATACTGCAAATTGCCGTTGGGATTATTCGTAATCAGCAAAAAGAGATTTTTATTACTCAGCGTGCCGCGGATGCCCACATGGCGAATAAGCTGGAATTCCCCGGTGGCAAAATTGAAGCAGGCGAAACCCCTGAGCAGGCGCTGATTCGAGAGCTACAGGAAGAAGTCGGGATTACACCCGTTCATAGTACGCTGTTCGAAAAGCTGGAGTACGCGTTCCCGGACCGACACATCACGCTGTGGTTCTGGCTGGTCGACAGCTGGGAAGGTGAGCCATGGGGTAAAGAGGGGCAACCGGCGCAGTGGGTTGCGCAGTCTGCACTGAATGCAGAGGATTTTCCGCCGGCCAATGAACCGGTGATTAACAAGCTGATTGCGGGATAATGAACGGTATTCGTAGGCCTGATAAGCGCAGCGTCATCCGGCAGAATGACATAAAAATGCCGGATGCGGCGTTGCCTTATCCGGCCTACGCTTTAGCAGAATTACTTCTGCTCTTCACTCCAGTCATCGCTTTCTGATAAGTCGCCGGAGCTGGGAATACGCTTCTCTTCTGCGGCCCATTCGCCCAAATCGATTAACTGACAGCGTTTACAGCAAAATGGGCGAAACGGACTCGCGTCTCCCCAGACGACGGGTTTACCACAGGTTGGGCAGTTGACGATGGTTTGTTCAGACATGTTTACTCCTTAACAGCATGCCAGGTCAAAATCGAGGCGTTCTGGTACCTGGCCATTTTCGCTATCCAGCGGCATAAAACGAATGGCAAAACGGCTCTTATGACCGGATATCTGCGGGTAGAGCTGTGAATCAAGCGGCAGATGCAAACGTAGCAAATCCGCATCGTCACCGTTATCCTGGTAAAAACCGTTCAGGCTAGTTTGTTTACGGAACGGTGCCGAATTACGGATTAGATCCAGAACCAGCGTCAGCGCCTGAGTCAGTGGATTCAGGCTGGCAAGCCAATTTTCAACCTGCACATCTCGCTGCGACTGAGGCAGATGCAGCCAGATATGCAGAGTTGGCAAATCAAAACTGCAGCATCCACCAGGAATACTTAAACGCTGGCGTACAAGACCAATCAGGCGATCTTCACGTAGCGTTTGTCCAATACGCGGTGCTGAAATCAAAACGCTGCCTGCGCTTTTTAACTGCTGGCGCAGGGCATCTATTCTGCTTTGATCGACGCCGGGAACTTCAACCCAGGCCTGAAGTTTACGCTGTTGTCGTTCCAGTTCCTTGAGGAGTTCGGTACGGACTTCGCCGCGTTCAAATACATCCAATAAATCCCCAATATTTCTAAAAAAATGCAGTGCGCCTGCATAATCGGCAATGGGTAAGTTAACGGAGAGTTGCTGGGTCAGAAACTCAATGCGCAGCCATGTACGCATCTTCTCATTGAGAGGGTGTTCAAAAAGGACCTGGGTGTGCATTACGGTTTTTCCTGTGAGACAAACTGCGACGCGCAGTGCAAATAGCGCGCGTGCAGGCGGGCGACATCCGAGGTGATGGCATCCGGTGCGCCATTATTATCAATAACATCGTCAGCCACGGCAAGACGAGCTTCACGTGTTGCCTGGGCTGCCAAAATTTGTTCAACATGTTCGCGTGTCACATCATCACGCTGCATGGTTCGTCTGAGCTGGGTCTCGGGAGTAACATCCACCACGAGTACGCGATTGGCCTTTTTGTACAGTGAGTTTTCAACCAGCAGGGGGACAACCCATAACAGATAAGGAGATGTCGCTTGCTGAAACTGGCGCTGAGTTTCCTGTTGAATCAGTGGATGGAGCAGGGCGTTCAGCCAGGATTTTTCATCAGGATCGGAAAAAATACGTTCGCGTAAAATTCGCCGTTGCAACGTGCCATCTGCGGCGATGAGTTCACTGCCAAAATGTTCAGCAATCGCGTTAAGGGCAGGCGTACCAGGCTCAACAACTTGACGCGCAATAATATCGGCGTCAATCACGTTTATTCCGAGGTCAGCGAACGCATTGGCAACGGTACTTTTACCACTGCCAATACCGCCAGTTAAGGCTACCGTATACCTCATAGATCCGGATCCTGGAGTTTAAGTTTGATTATCAAACAGTTAAAAGTTAAGCATGCGAAGGCGAGGCTGCTGCAGGATTGACCTACTCTGCGCCAGGTAAATTTATGGGATTGTAGCGTAAAAAAAGAGAATTTCGCAGTCTTGCGCGGTATTGATTAGTGCGTATGATAGCGTCACTGGAGTTGTGAGTTTCGATTTTTCGCCATTAACCCCAGGAATCCGCACATGCGTATCGAAGAAGATCTGAAGTTAGGTTTCAAAGACGTTCTTATCCGCCCTAAGCGTTCTACTCTCAAAAGCCGTTCCGATGTTGAGCTGGAACGTCAATTTACCTTTAAACATTCAGGTCAGAAATGGTCCGGCGTGCCAATCATCGCCGCAAATATGGACACTGTCGGAACGTTTGCCATGGCAACCGCGCTTGCCTCTTTCGACATTCTGACTGCTGTACATAAACACTATTCCGTAGAAGACTGGTCTGCTTTCGTTGCGAATGCATCTGCTGATGTCATCAAACACGTGATGGTTTCGACTGGGACATCTGACACCGATTTCGAAAAAACCAAACAAATTCTGGCGCTGAATCCTGCGCTGAACTTCATTTGCATTGATGTGGCAAATGGCTACTCAGAGCATTTCGTTCAGTTTGTGTCGAAAGCACGCGAAGCATGGCCGACGAAAACAATCTGTGCCGGTAATGTGGTGACCGGTGAAATGTGTGAAGAGCTGGTGCTTTCTGGCGCGGATATCGTCAAAGTCGGCATTGGTCCAGGTTCTGTTTGTACCACACGAGTAAAAACCGGCGTGGGCTATCCTCAGCTGTCAGCGGTTATCGAATGTGCGGATGCTGCACACGGTCTGGGCGGTATGATTGTCAGCGATGGCGGTTGCACGATGCCGGGTGACGTGGCAAAAGCGTTTGGCGGCGGTGCAGACTTCGTCATGCTGGGCGGTATGCTGGCCGGTCACGAAGAAAGCGGCGGTAAAGTGGTGGAAGAGAACGGTGAGAAATTTATGCTGTTCTACGGTATGAGCTCTGAGTCCGCCATGACGCGTCACGTGGGTGGTGTTGCCCAGTACCGTGCAGCAGAAGGTAAAACCGTTAAGCTGCCACTGCGCGGTCCGGTTGAGAATACCGCCCGTGATATCCTCGGCGGCCTGCGTTCTGCCTGCACTTACGTCGGCGCGTCTCGTCTGAAAGAGTTGACCAAACGTACAACCTTTATTCGTGTGCAGGAACAAGAAAACCGTATTTTCAATAGCCTGTAAGAACACATAGCACGCTGTAAAATGCCTGATGGCGCTCAGCTTATCAGGCCTACGTTCATTATTTTCGTAGGCCGGATAAGGCGTTTACGCCGCCATCCGGCATCTGAATTTACCCCATTCCGCTCATCGCATCTCCCAGATGAAAAATCGGTAAATACATCGCCACTACCAGCGTGCCGATAATTAATCCCGTAATCACAAGCAATGCAGGCTCAAGCAGCGCAGCCAGATTCTCGGCCTGAGACATTGTGTTTTCGCTATGATGCCGGGCCAAATTATGCAGCATTGCATCCAGCGAGCCGGAAGCTTCACCGGTTCTCACCAGCTGTAAACACAGTGGACTAAATTCTCCAGCATTTTTCAGCCCTTGCCAGACCGGTTTTCCGGCACTGATGTCTCGGTGTACCTGCGCTAATCGTTGTGACCAGAAAGGGCAGGCGAGGGTTTCCGCTACGCTCTCCAGACCTTGTAGAAAGGGAATTCCCGCGTTTTGCGTCAACGCCAGAACGGTGAAGATCTGCGTGAGTTTTTGGCCCCTGACCAGCGGTCCCATAACCGGACAGCGAAGCAAAAAACGCTGACGCAGAATAAGCCAGGACGGTTTTTGCTGTATCAGGCTATATGTCACCCCCAGCACCAGGCCCAGTAATCCGATCATCCATCCCCATCGACTGCTGTAATGGGCAAGGGTCATAATCTCCTGCGTTAACGCCGGTAGCGGGGTGTTGAACGTACGATAGATGGCGGCAAATTCAGGTAGTACAAAGTGCAGCATCGCGATGACGACCATTACCGCCATGGTGAGAATGATGACTGGGTAACGCAGTGCTTTTTTAACTTTATCGGTCAGCTGCTGCTGTTGTGTCTGCTGGCGGGCCAGTTCAAAACAGCAGACGTCCAGTTTTCCGGTAAGCTCTCCGGTGCGGATCATCGCCTGGTAAAGTGGCGGAAAAACGTGTTGCCAACGCGACAGCGAGGCGGACAGTGACATACCTTGTTCCATGTCGTAAGCCAGCGAGCGCAGTAGTGCCTGCCACTGATTGCTGGGATGCTGGTCGGCAAGCAGTGTTAATCCGTCGCAAAGCGTCAACCCTGCTTTCAGTAATGTGGCTAACTGGTGTATGACTTCCGTGCTTTGTTCTCTACGCCAGTGCGAGGTTTTAACACGCATACTCTTAATACGAATTGGCGTAATGTGCAGTTGTTGCAGCGCATAGACCAGCGAGGGGCGATCGTCCGACCATAGCGCACCTTCTGCGGGCTGACCCTGAGCGTTTATGCCTTGCCATCGCCAGAGTTGCTTAACGGGCATGAGGCATGCCCAGTACACGGATGATCTCTTCAAACGTCGTTAACCCTCTTTCAACCGCCTGACATCCGTTCTCGAAAAGTGAATTCATTCCCGCCTGATGGGCGCCGGATTCCACTATGTCAGCAGTGGTACCGTTAGCGATGAGCTGGCGTACTGTGGGTGTGATGGGCAGAACTTCAAACAGCGCCGTGCGGCCATAAAATCCCTGATAGCAGTGTTCGCAGCCTGGAGCCTGCCAGCGCGGAAGCTGCGTGGGCCAGAGCGATGCTGGCAGCGTGACCGGGACATCAAGGCGCTGCCGACAATGGGGGCACAGTTTTCTGACTAATCGCTGGGCGATAACCAGCGTCAGCGCGGAGGCGATCATCCATCGGGCGACGCCCATTTGCTGCAGGCGTACCAGTGTTTCACTGGTGGAGTTAGTATGCAGCGTTGAAAGAACCAGATGACCGGTTTGCGCGGCTTTAAGGGCGATCTCTGCTGTTTCACCGTCGCGGATTTCACCCACCATAATAATGTCGGGATCCTGGCGCAGCAGTGCACGTAATACACCCTGAAACGTCAGGCCTGCGCGCGGGTGAATTTGCGTCTGGTTTACCCCGTCAATCGGGATCTCTACCGGATCTTCTACACTACACAGATTCACCTCCGGGGTATTTCGGGTTTGTAGCGCGCTGTAAAGCGTGACCGTTTTGCCACTTCCGGTCGGACCGGTGACCAGAATCAACCCTTGAGGCTGCTGTAAGGCTTGCGCAAAGGCGACCATCTGCGCGTCCTGCATACCCAGCGCGTTAATTTCCAACGCCTGCTCAACCTGATGCAGCAGGCGTAACACCACTTTTTCTCCGTAGCGACAGGGGAGTGTCGCAATGCGAAATGAGATGGGGGCACCTGAAATCTCAACGGTAAATTGCCCATCCTGCGGTAGTCGGTGCTCGGCAATGTCCAGACTGGCCAGCACTTTTAACCTTGCGGTGAGCGCAATACCCCTCTCCGTCAACACCTCCGGTAACGTGTGCAGCACGCCATCTACGCGTAGCCGTATCCGATAGTGATGTTGTGCGGGCTCAATGTGAATATCAGATGCCCGTTTTACCAGCGCGGATTGTAGCGTCTGTGTAAGTAATTCTGCTGCCGTCGCGCTGCTTTCAGGGATGACCGCTGGCAGCATTTGCCGCGGTTTGTGCGCGTGACCTTCCATTTGCTGGCGCGTCCAGCACACGATGTCGATGCGTCTGGTCGTGGCAAAATGCAGTGCATCCAGCAGTTCGTGGGAAGGCGCATCCACGACGGCGATGTGAACCACGTCATTGTCTGCATCCAGTAATATTCCTTGATAGCGTTGGCATAGTGCCGTCAGTTGCGTGGTATTCATCGTTGTTCCTTAGTTGGCATCAAAACGGAAAACGTCTTCACAGGCCTGCTGCAAAGCACCGTCATTTTGGATGTTGCAATTACGGCTCCAGCCGGTAATACCGTTGGCATTGTCCCAGTTGGGCGTCAGGGTGACGCTCAGACCGTTGAGGCTTTCCTGCCCGGTGAGGCTGACGATGCCTTTTTCGACGCTCATGCCGGAGACATAGCGCGTGGTGGCAGGAGAGGGAATACCATTGGCCCCGGCATCACAGGTATCCGTACCACCATGCTCCAGCGCGCAGAGCTCGACAGCAGTACGATAGGGGACAAAGGTTTGCAGCATGTCGGTCAGTGCCGCCTTACGTAGATAGTTCTGATAAGCCGGAATACCGATGGCACTGAGAATGGCAATGATGCCAATGACCACCATCAGTTCGATAAGCGTGAAGCCTCGTTGCTTGTCCATAGTTCGCTCCTTGAGTTAGCTGACGCTACTGTGGCAAACCGGAAGGTACTTAGGCGAGGGGCAAAAAATAGAACGGGAAGGCAGGTTCAGAGGGTTTTTACGAAATTACACAAGCAGACAACGTGTTTGCGAGGGAATGTGAAGAAACTGCCGGATGGCAGCGTAAATGCTTTATCCGGCTGGGGTTGTAGGCCCGATAAGCGAAGCGCCATCGGGCATTACCATGAGCAATTAACGAAAACGCATGGAGAGATCGAGCGCGCGCACATGCTTGGTCAGAGCACCGACGGAGATGAAATCCACGCCGGTTTCGGCAAATTCACGCAGCGTTTCATAGGTGACGTTTCCTGAAACCTCCAGACGCGCCTGGCCGTTGGTCCGTTTTACCGCTTCGCGCATTTGGTCGGTCTCGAAATTGTCGAGCATGATGATGTCCGCCCCGGCTTTCAGCGCGTCGTCCAGTTCATCCAGACTTTCCACTTCCACTTCAACAGGAACGTCCGGATGCAGCCAGAAGGCTTTCTCTACGGCCTGACGCACCGAGCCAGAGGCAATAATGTGATTTTCTTTAATCAGGAAAGCGTCAGAAAGTCCCAGACGGTGATTCGCGCCACCGCCGCACAGCACGGCATATTTTAGCGCGGTACGTAGCCCCGGCAGAGTTTTACGCGTATCCAGCAGCTGCGTCTTTGTCCCTGTCAGCAGGTCGACGTAGCGGCGTACTTCACTGGCGACGCCGGACAACGTCTGCACAAAGTTAAGGGCGGTGCGTTCGCCGGTCAGCAATACGCGGGAGGGACCGTCCAGTTCAAACAATGGCTGATTCGCTTTAATGCTGTCGCCATCTTCAACGTGCCAGCTGATTTTTACATCATCGCCAGCAAGTTGAATAAAGACCTCTTCCACCCAACGTTTTCCACAAAAAACGCCCTCTTCGCGGGTAATCACGGTGGCGTGGGAGCGCATATCCTCTGGCAAAAGTTGTGCAGTGATATCGTTCCTGGCATCAACGTCGCCGCCTAAATCTTCACGCAGCGCCTGAGCGACAGCGGCAGGGATATCCAGGTTGATGCGTTCCAACAGCGCGTCACGTCGGGAGTCAGGGTTATAGCGGCGAGGCGGCATGATAAAACTCCAAATAGCTAACGAATCATAAGAGAGAAACATGCTACCCTGAACCCGATATGAGCACCACCAATAAGGAGATTCTGCATGTTGTTAGATAAGGGTTGGCTGGCGGAGGCGCGACGCGTTCCTTCTCCTCATTATGATTGCCGCCCGGATGACGAAAACCCTTCTTTGCTGGTAGTGCATAATATCAGCCTGCCGCCGGGTGAATTTGGTGGTCCGTGGATCGACTCGTTATTCACGGGAACAATTGATCCTAACGCCCATCCTTTTTTTGCTGAAATCGCCCATTTGCGCGTTTCGGCCCATTGTCTGATTCGCCGCGATGGTGAAATCGTCCAGTATGTCCCTTTTGATAAACGTGCCTGGCATGCGGGCGTGTCGAACTATCAGGGACGTGAGCGTTGTAATGATTTTTCGATCGGTATTGAGCTGGAAGGGACGGATACGCTGGCCTATACCGATGCGCAGTACCAGCAGTTGGCGGCTGTAACGCATGTCCTGATTCAGCGTTATCCGGCGATTGCCAATAACATAACTGGGCATTGCAATATTGCGCCCGAGCGTAAGACCGATCCTGGCGCGTCTTTTGACTGGGAAAGGTTTCGCGCTCTGGTCACCCCCTCGTCACACAAGGAGATGACATGACGCTGTTTACAACATTACTGGTGCTGATCGTTGAGCGCTTGTTTAAGCTGGGTGAACACTGGCAGCTCGATCACCGAACGGAAGCCTTTTTTCGCCGGATTAAGCATTTTTCTATGGCCCGAACCCTTGGCATGACAATGATAGCGATGGGGGTGACATTCCTGCTGCTGCGTGCGCTGTACGGGCTGCTGTTTAACGTTCCGCTGCTGGTGGTGTGGATCTTAATTGGCGTGCTGTGCATCGGCGCGGGTAAGGTGCGTCTGCATTATCATGCGTACCTGAATGCGGCGTTGCGCAATGATGCCCATGCCCGTGAGGCGATGGCCAGTGAGTTAACGCTGATCCATGGCGTCCCGCCGGAGTGCAATGAGCGTGAGTATTTACGCGAGCTGCAAAATGCGCTGTTGTGGAATAACTTTCGCTTTTATCTGGCACCGCTGTTCTGGCTGATTGTCGGCGGCGCGTGGGGTCCGGTGACGCTGGTCGGTTATGCCTTTTTACGTGCATGGCAGTCCTGGCTGGCACGCTATCAGACACCGCATCAGCGTTTGCAGTCAGGAATTGATGCGATCCTGCATGTGCTGGACTGGATCCCCGTGCGGTTGGCGGGTGTGGTTTATGCGCTGTTGGGGCATGGTGAGAAGGCGCTGCCTGCGTGGTTTGCTTCTCTGGCGGATTTGCATACTTCGCAGTATCAGGTGTTAACACGTCTGGCGCAGTTCTCGCTGGCGCGCGAACCGCACACCGATAAAGTCGAAACACCAAAAGCCGCCGTGGCGCTGGCGAAAAAGACATCGTTTGTGGTGGTGGTGATTATTGCGTTACTGACCATTTATGGGACATTAGTATAGCGTTATGCCGGATGGCGCTAACGCTTATCCGGCCTACACCATATGTAGGCCCGGTAAGTGCAGCGCCACCGGGCAATGGTTTTAGAATGTATCAGCAGGTGGGATGCCAAAATCCGGCATGCCGTTTTCGTCCCAGCGTACGAGTTTCAAACGTGTATGGCGGTTGGGATCGTATAGCGGGTCGCCCTCAATCTCGGTGTAGTTCCTCGCATGGTACACCAGCACATCTTCCCCTTCCGGCGTTTGCGTAAAGCTATTATGTCCCGGTCCGAACTGACGATTCTCGTAGCTGGTGGTAAAGACAGGACGCGGAGATTTGTGCCAGTTATCCGGGTTCAGTGGATCGGCACTGAGATCAATCCACAGTAACCCCATGCAGTAGTTTTCGTCGGTGGCGCTGGCGGAATAGCTGATGAACAGTTTGTCGCCGTGCACCATCACGGCAGGGCCTTCGTTGACCCAAAAGCCACGGCACTCCCAGTCGTACTCTGGATGACTGAGCATTACCGGCTCGCCTTTAATCGTCCACGGATTTTCCAGGTCCGCGAGATAAATATTGGAATTCCCGGCAATATCGGGGGATTTTTGCGCCCACAGATACCACTGCTTTCCCTGGTGGTTAAAAGTGGTGGCGTCCAGGGCGAAGGTATCAAACTGCGTTTTAATCTGGCCTTTCTCTGTCCAGGTGCCGGTTAGCGGGTCGGCATCTGCACACTCGAGGGCGAACATGCGGTGCTGGAACATTCCCAGCTTGTCGAGTGCCTGAGTGTGCGTAGCGGCAAAATAGATGTACCACTTGCCAGCAATATGATGGATCTCCGGTGCCCAGATAAGTTCGCTCATCGGGCCGCTGTCTGGTTTGCGCCAGACAACCACCGCAGCGGCGGTGCGTAGTCCTTCCAGGGAGTCAGCCCGCCGGATCTCCAGACGATCGTATTCCGGTACCGAAGCAATGAAATAATAGTGGCTGCCGTCACGGAGAATAAACGGATCGGCACGCTGTTCGATAAAGGGGTTAGGCCACTGATTCATCAGGCTTTCCTTGCATTTTCAGGAGATTTAATGTCGTGATACTCATTCAATTCACGGTAGTTGGCGCGACGCTTTTCCAGATCTGACTGGATTTGCTGCATAAACTCGCGGTCAACTTTCAGCAGACGAACTACGCCAGCAGTAATCAGATAGCCCACGCCCGGAATAAGGGTGAACAGCAGCATGATACCGTTAATGGCGGACTCGCTTTGTGCTTTAGCACCTGCGTCGTAACCGTACCAGGAGAGCAGGAATCCGACCATCGCCCCGGCAATCGCCAGACCCAGTTTCAGGAAGAACAGGTTGCCGGAGAAGCTGATACCGGTGATGCGTTTTCCGGTCTTCCACTCGCCGTAGTCATCGACATCGGCCATCAACGACCAGTGCAGCGGAGAAGGGATCTGATGCAGGATGTTGAGCAGGAAGTAGAGCACCATAATCATCACGGTGGCTTTTGGATCGAAGAAGTAAAACGCGCCAGAGAAAATCGCCAGTACGATATTGGTCCAGAAGAACACTTTCAGTTTGCACCAGCGGTCGGTTAACACCTTCGCCAGGATACTGCCGATCATCATGCCGACAACGCCGAGGCTAATAAACAAGGTGGCAAAGTGCGTGCTTTGTTGCATAACCCAGGTGACGTAGTACATGGTGGCAGCCATGCGAATAAAGCCCGGACAGACGTTGCACAGGGTTAACAACAGGATTTTTACCCACTGATCGTTCTTCCAGACATCTTTCAGATCGGCTTTTAAATCGTCGTTGGTCTGGACGGCAGGACGCACGCGCTCGCGTACTGTCGCAAAGCAAAACAGGAACATGCACATGCCAATAAAGGCCAGCACGGCCATCGCCATCTGATAGCCCTTCGCTTTGTCTTCTCCACCGAACCAGTCAGCCATCGGCAGCAGAGTGAGAGAAAGTAGCAGAGTGGCAATGCCCACCAGCACAAAGCGATAAGATTGGCAGGCGACACGCTCTTTCGGGTCGTTGGTGATGACGCTGCCGAGTGAGCAGTAGGGAATATTGATCGCCGTGTAGGTGATAGACAGCAGGAAGTAAGTGACAAACGCATAGATAACTTTGCTGTTGTACGTCCACTCTGGGGTGGTAAACATCAGTACGCTGAATAATGCGTAGGGGAAAGCCATCCATAAAAGCCATGGACGAAACCGACCATATTTACTGCGTGTGCGATCGGCCATTGCGCCCATTATAGGGTCAGTTACGGCATCAATAACGCGAACTGAGAGTAATAAAACGCCGACCAATGCAGGGGCGAGGCCAAATATGTCAGTATAAAAATAGTTAACAAACAGCATGATAGCGCCAAATATGATGTTGCATCCGGCATCGCCCATACCATAGCCGATTTTTTCTTTCACCGACAGTTTACTGGTTTCCATCAACTGCGCTCCATAAATAAGATATGGAGAGAATTATTGTCTGGTGAACGTGTTTTTGCGTTGCAGGATAGCGCCGCTGATATGGATGAAATAGTCGTCTGTGGGAAAGTGTGAGGC
>NZ_SZXN01000055.1:95340-101476 GCF_005281195.1 Citrobacter sp. wls613 | reverse complement strand
GTAACACCCCCTGCCTTTGCAGGCAGGGGGGGAAATTAATGTGCTTTAACCGCTCTGGCTGTTTTCTGCTTACACAGATAACCGACGCCAAGAATAGCAATCCACACCGGGATCAGGTAAACGGAGATTGCCATGCCCGGCGTCATCAGCATAATCACCAGCACTGCCGCCATGAAAATCAGGCAAACCCAGTTACCCAGCGGATAGAATAGCGCCGGAAAACGACTGGCGACGCCCTGCTGTTGTTTCGCTTTGCGGAACTTGATGTGTGCAAGGCTGATCATCGCCCAGTTGATCACCAGCGCAGAGACCACCAGTGCCATCAGTAAGCCAAAGGCAGATTCCGGTGCCAGGTAGTTGATCAGGACGCACAGGGCGGTGACCAGCGCGGAGACGAGGATGGTATTCACCGGAACGCCACGTTTATCCACGTTCATCAGCGCTTTTGGTGCGTTGCCCTGTTGAGCCAGACCGAACAGCATACGACTGTTGCAATACACACAGCTGTTATAGACAGACAGGGCGGCGGTCAGCACCACGACGTTCAGTGCGTTAGCCACAAACGTGTCGCCCAGTTCGTGGAAGATAAGGACAAATGGGCTGGTATCTGCCGTTACGCGCGTCCACGGCATCAGGGAGAGCAGGACGGCCAGTGAACCTACATAGAAAATCAGGATACGGTAAATAACCTGGTTGGTCGCTTTCGGAATGCTTTGCTCCGGGTTATCCGCTTCTGCCGCAGTGATTCCGACCAGCTCCAGCCCGCCGAAGGAGAACATGATAATGGCCATCATCATCACCAGACCGGTGAAGCCATGTGGCAGGAAGCCACCTTGATCCCACAGGTTGCTGACGCTGGCCTGCGGGCCACCGTTGCCGCTAAATAGCAGCCAGCCACCGAACAGGATCATCGCCACGACCGCAATAACCTTAATAATGGCAAACCAGAACTCCATCTCACCGAATACTTTTACGTTGGTCAGGTTGATAGCGTTGATGGCCACGAAAAAGACGGCGGCAGAGGCCCAGGTAGGGATCTCCGGGTACCAGAACTGGATGTATTTTCCGACGGCAGTCAGCTCAGCCATGGCAACCAGAACGTACAGCACCCAGTAGTTCCAGCCGGAGGAGAATCCAGCGAAACCGCCCCAGTACTTATAGGCAAAGTGGCTGAAGGAACCGGCTACCGGCTCTTCAACCACCATTTCACCTAGCTGGCGCATAATTAAAAAGGCGATAAAACCGGCGATAGCGTAACCCAGGATAATCCCTGGCCCTGCAGACTGGATAACGGACGCGCTACCGAGGAATAACCCGGTGCCTATCGCGCCACCCAGCGCGATAAGCTGTATATGGCGGTTTTTAAGACCGCGCTTTAGCTGATCGCCATGCTGTTGACTTTCCATCATGAAACCTCGTGTGTGGTTTTACTCTTCATCTTTCGAGTACTTATATTTTGAACCACGCAGTGACGCGTGTGTAAGTTTGCAATTCCGTTTGTTGTATTAATTTGTTTACGGTGATGCTTAGTAAAATGTTGCCTAAATACTTTTGTCTTGATCAGAATAATGTTATGCGAGCGCGAATGCACCTGCTTTATGAAGGGAGGATGACGAGTTGAATAAAAAGAAACCATTTGTAAGCGCGAGTTTATCTACCACAAAATTTCCATTTTGAATTTTTATTCGTTAATTTTGCTTTTTAAATCGATATTTAAGCAGGTGAATCGGTTCAGATGGGATAATTTTTCGTTTCAATTACGTTAAAACTACCTCGTGGTGGGTAAATTTAACATTTGTGCATAGTTACATGTTTGAAACGTTATTTCTGTAATGTTGTTAAAATATGCCTCCTTTACTGATTTCAATCAAAACCTGTATGGACAGAAGGTGAATACTTTGTTACTTTAGCGTCAAGAACATGAAATTGGTAAGACCAATTGACTCCGGGCAAATGGCTTAAGACAGGAAATCATGGCCTACAGCAAAATCCGCCAACCAAAACTCTCCGATGTGATTGAGCAGCAGCTGGAGTTTTTAATTCTTGAGGGGACACTTCGCCCCGGAGAAAAACTCCCACCGGAACGTGAACTGGCAAAACAGTTCGACGTCTCCCGTCCCTCCTTGCGCGAGGCGATCCAACGTCTCGAAGCGAAGGGTTTGCTGCTTCGTCGTCAGGGCGGTGGCACTTTTGTTCAGAGCAGCCTGTGGCAGAGCTTTAGCGACCCACTGGTAGAGTTGCTCTCCGACCATCCTGAATCCCAGTTTGACCTGCTTGAGACGCGCCATGCGCTGGAAGGTATTGCTGCTTATTACGCCGCACTACGCAGCACGGATGAAGATAAAACGCGTATCCGTGAACTCCACCATGCGATCGAGCTTGCTCAACAGTCCGGCGATCTTGACGGCGAATCTGATGCCGTTCTCCAGTATCAAATTGCTGTCACCGAAGCGGCGCACAATGTGGTACTGCTCCATTTGCTCCGTTGTATGGAGCCGATGCTGGCCCAGAACGTTCGTCAAAACTTTGAATTGCTGTATTCGCGTCGGGATATGCTGCCGTTGGTAAGCAGTCACCGTACGCGTATTTTTGAAGCGATTATCGCCGGGAAGCCGGAAGAGGCACGCGAAGCGTCCCACCGTCACCTGGCGTTTATCGAAGAAATTCTCCTGGACAGAAGCCGTGAGGAAAGCCGTCGTGAACGCGCCTTACGCCGCCTGGAGCAACGAAAGAATTAGTGATTTTTCTGGCAGCAAGTTAACCAGAAGATGTTGTAAATCAAGCGCCATTTAAAGTGCGCGGCAACTAAACGCAGAACCTGTCTTATTACGCTCTCTGGCGAGAACGTAATGGGACAGGTTCCAGATAACTCAACGTATTAGATAGATAAGGAATACCCCCATGTCAGAACGTTTCCCAAATGACGTGGATCCGATCGAAACTCGCGACTGGCTACAGGCGATCGAATCGGTCATCCGTGAAGAAGGTGTTGAGCGTGCTCAGTATCTGATCGACCAACTGCTTTCAGAAGCCCGCAAAGGCGGCGTGAAAGTAGCGGCAGGTACAGGGGCCAGCAATTATGTAAACACTATTGCCGTTGAAGATGAGCCGGAATACCCGGGCAATCTGGAGCTGGAACGTCGTATTCGTTCTGCTATCCGCTGGAACGCCATCATGACCGTACTGCGTGCGTCTAAAAAGGACCTCGAGCTGGGTGGCCACATGGCATCCTTCCAGTCCTCCGCAACGGTATATGATGTGTGCTTCAACCATTTCTTCCGTGCACGCAACGAGCAGGATGGCGGCGACCTGATTTACTTCCAGGGCCACATCTCTCCGGGCATCTATGCACGTGCATTCCTGGAAGGTCGTCTGACTGAAGAGCAGATGAACAACTTCCGTCAGGAAGTTCATGGCAAAGGCCTGTCTTCCTATCCGCACCCGAAACTGATGCCAGAATTCTGGCAGTTCCCGACCGTATCCATGGGTCTGGGTCCAATCGGTGCTATCTACCAGGCTAAATTCCTGAAGTATCTGGAACACCGTGGCCTGAAAGATACCTCTAAGCAGACCGTTTATGCCTTCCTGGGCGATGGCGAGATGGATGAGCCAGAATCTAAAGGCGCTATCACCATCGCGACCCGTGAAAAACTGGACAACCTGGTCTTTGTTATCAACTGTAACCTGCAGCGTCTTGACGGCCCGGTCACCGGTAACGGCAAGATTGTTAACGAACTGGAAGGCATCTTCGCAGGTGCTGGCTGGAACGTTATCAAAGTCATGTGGGGCGGTCGTTGGGATGAGCTGCTGCGTAAAGACACCAGCGGTAAACTGATCCAGCTGATGAACGAAACCGTTGACGGCGACTACCAGACCTTCAAATCCAAAGACGGCGCGTATGTTCGTGAGCACTTCTTCGGTAAATACCCGGAAACCGCAGCACTGGTTGCTGACTGGACTGACGAGCAGATTTGGGCGCTGAACCGTGGCGGTCACGATCCGAAGAAAGTTTACGCTGCACTGAAAAAAGCGCAGGAAACCAAAGGCAAAGCAACTGTAATCCTCGCCCATACCATCAAAGGTTACGGCATGGGTGACACCGCCGAAGGTAAAAACATCGCTCACCAGGTTAAGAAAATGAACATGGACGGCGTGCGTTACATCCGCGACCGTTTCAACGTTCCAGTTACCGATGAGCAGGTTGAAAACCTGTCTTACATTACCTTCCCGGAAGGTTCTGAAGAGCATACCTATCTGCACGCTCAGCGTCAGAAACTGCACGGCTACCTGCCGGCTCGTCAGCCTAACTTTACTGAGAAGCTGGAGCTGCCGGCGCTGGAAGACTTCGGTGCGCTGCTGGAAGAGCAGAACAAAGAAATCTCCACCACTATCGCTTTCGTTCGTGCCCTGAACGTGATGCTGAAGAACAAGTCGATCAAAGATCGTCTGGTGCCGATCATCGCCGATGAAGCACGTACTTTCGGTATGGAAGGTCTGTTCCGTCAGATTGGTATCTACAGCCCGAACGGCCAGCAGTACACCCCGCAGGACCGTGAGCAGGTTGCTTACTACAAAGAAGACGAAAAAGGTCAGATCCTGCAGGAAGGTATCAACGAACTGGGTGCTGGTGCATCCTGGCTGGCGGCTGCGACCTCTTACAGCACCAACGATCTGCCGATGATCCCGTTCTACATCTACTACTCCATGTTCGGGTTCCAGCGTATCGGTGACCTGTGCTGGCAGGCGGGTGACCAGCAGGCGCGCGGCTTCCTGATCGGCGGGACTTCTGGTCGTACGACGCTGAACGGTGAAGGTCTGCAGCACGAAGATGGTCACAGCCATATTCAGTCTCTGACTATTCCGAACTGTATCTCTTACGATCCGTCTTACGCGTACGAAGTTGCGGTCATCATGCACGATGGTCTGGAGCGTATGTACGGTGAGAAACAAGAGAACGTTTACTACTACATCACCACGCTGAACGAAAACTACCACATGCCGGCAATGCCGGAAGGTGCTGAGGAAGGTATCCGTAAAGGTATCTACAAACTCGAAACCCTCGAAGGTAAGAAAGGTAAAGTTCAGCTGTTGGGCTCTGGTTCTATCCTGCGTCACGTCCGTGAAGCAGCGCAGATCCTGGCGAACGACTACGGCGTAGGTTCTGACGTGTATAGCGTCACGTCCTTCACTGAACTGGCGCGTGATGGCCAGGATTGTGAGCGCTGGAACATGCTGCATCCGCTGGAAACTCCGCGCGTTCCGTACATCGCTCAGGTGATGAACGACGCACCGGCTGTAGCATCTACTGACTATATGAAACTGTTTGCCGAACAGGTTCGTACTTATGTACCGGCTGATGATTATCGCGTACTGGGTACTGACGGCTTCGGTCGCTCTGACAGCCGTGAAAACCTGCGTCACCACTTCGAAGTTGATGCTTCCTATGTGGTTGTAGCGGCACTGGGCGAACTGGCTAAACGTGGCGAAATCGATAAGAAAGTGGTTGCTGACGCTATCACCAAATTCAATATCGATGCAGATAAAGTTAACCCGCGTCTGGCGTAAGAGGTAAAAGAAACATGGCTATCGAAATCAATGTACCGGACATCGGGGCTGATGAAGTTGAAATCACCGAGATCCTGGTCAAAGTAGGCGACAAAGTTGAAGCTGAACAGTCGCTGATCACCGTAGAAGGCGATAAAGCCTCTATGGAAGTTCCGTCCCCTCAGGCGGGTATCGTTAAAGAGATCAAAGTCTCTGTTGGCGACAAAACTGAGACCGGCAAACTGATCATGATTTTCGATTCCGCCGACGGTGCAGCAGCTGCTGCACCTGCTCCGGCAGAAGAGAAGCAAGCAGCCGCTCCGGCAGCTGCACCTGCTGCGGCAGCAGCGAAAGACGTACACGTACCGGACATCGGCGGCGACGAAGTTGAAGTCACCGAGATTATGGTCAAAGTCGGCGACACCGTTGCGGCTGAGCAGTCTCTGATCACCGTAGAAGGCGACAAAGCCTCTATGGAAGTCCCGGCACCGTTCGCGGGTACCGTGAAAGAGATCAAAATCAACACCGGCGACAAAGTGTCTACTGGCTCCCTGATTATGGTCTTCGAAGTCGCTGGTAGCGCGCCAGCCGC
>NZ_SZXN01000055.1:47862-95330 GCF_005281195.1 Citrobacter sp. wls613 | reverse complement strand
CACCGGCAGCCGCAGCGGCTCCGGCAGCGTCTGGCTCTAAAGAAGTTAACGTACCGGACATCGGTGGTGACGAAGTTGAAGTCACTGAAGTGATGGTCAAAGTGGGCGATAAAATTGCCGCTGAGCAGTCACTGATCACCGTTGAAGGTGACAAAGCGTCGATGGAAGTCCCGGCACCGTTCGCGGGTACCGTGAAAGAAATCAAAATCAGCACCGGCGATAAAGTGAAAACCGGTTCTCTGATTATGGTCTTCGAAGTTGAAGGCGCGGCACCGGCTGCTGCCCCTGCGCAAGCGGCTGCTCCGGCTCAGGCCGCAGCACCTGCACCTGCCGCAGCTCCGGCTCAGGCCGCAAAAGCTGAAGGCAAATCTGACTTCGCAGAAAACGACGCTTACGTCCATGCAACGCCGCTGATTCGTCGCCTGGCGCGCGAGTTCGGTGTGAACCTGGCGAAAGTGAAAGGGTCTGGCCGTAAAGGTCGTATCCTGCGCGAAGACGTTCAGGCTTACGTGAAAGACGCGGTTAAACGCGCTGAATCTGCACCGGCAGCTGCGGCTGGCGGCGGTATCCCGGGCATGCTGCCTTGGCCGAAAGTGGACTTCAGCAAGTTTGGTGAAATCGAAGAAGTGGAACTGGGTCGCATCCAGAAAATCTCTGGCGCTAACCTGAGCCGTAACTGGGTGATGATCCCGCACGTTACCCACTTCGATAAAACCGATATCACCGATCTGGAAGCGTTCCGTAAACAGCAGAACGCCGAAGCTGAGAAGCGTAAACTGGATGTGAAATTCACCCCGGTAGTCTTCATCATGAAAGCGGTCGCAGCGGCTCTTGAGCAGATGCCACGCTTCAACAGCTCCCTGTCCGAAGATGGTCAGAAGCTGACGCTGAAGAAATACATCAACATCGGTGTTGCGGTCGATACGCCAAATGGTCTGGTTGTTCCGGTCTTTAAAGATGTGAACAAGAAGAGCATTACCGAGCTGTCTCGTGAACTGACGGTGATCTCTAAGAAAGCGCGTGATGGTAAGCTGACGGCTGGCGAAATGCAGGGCGGTTGCTTCACTATCTCCAGCATCGGCGGCCTGGGGACTACCCACTTCGCACCGATTGTGAACGCGCCTGAAGTGGCTATCCTTGGCGTGTCCAAGTCGGCTATTGAACCGGTGTGGAATGGTAAAGAGTTTACTCCGCGTCTGATGATGCCGATTTCTCTCTCCTTTGACCACCGCGTGATTGACGGTGCTGATGGTGCTCGTTTCATTACCATCATCAACAACACGCTGTCTGACATTCGCCGTCTGGTGATGTAAGCGAAAAAGCCGGCCCGACGGCCGGCTTTTTTCTGGTAATCTCATGAAGTCAGTGAGGTTATTGTGCGAAAGACAAATCGGTTGCCGTTTGTTGTTTCAAAATTGTTAACAATTTTGTAAAATACCGGCGGATAGAACGACCCGGTGGACGACGGGTATAAATTAAGAGGTCATGATGAGCACTGAAATCAAAACTCAAGTCGTGGTACTTGGGGCAGGCCCGGCAGGTTACTCTGCTGCCTTCCGTTGCGCAGATTTAGGTCTGGAGACCGTCATCGTAGAACGTTACAGCACCCTTGGTGGTGTTTGTCTGAACGTCGGCTGTATCCCTTCTAAAGCGCTGTTGCACGTAGCAAAAGTTATCGAAGAAGCGAAAGCACTGGCCGATCACGGTATCGTCTTCGGTGAGCCGAAAACCGATATCGACAAGATTCGTACCTGGAAAGAAAAAGTTATCACTCAACTGACCGGCGGTCTGGCTGGTATGGCTAAAGGCCGTAAAGTGAAAGTGGTAAACGGTCTGGGTAAATTTACTGGGGCTAACACCCTGGAAGTTGAAGGCGAAAACGGTAAAACCGTGATCAACTTCGACAACGCTATCATCGCGGCGGGTTCCCGTCCGATTGAACTGCCATTTATTCCGCACGAAGACCCGCGTGTGTGGGACTCCACCGACGCACTGGAACTGAAAACCGTACCAAAACGCCTGCTGGTTATGGGTGGCGGTATCATCGGTCTGGAAATGGGGACCGTTTACCATGCGCTGGGTTCAGAGATTGACGTGGTTGAAATGTTCGACCAGGTTATCCCTGCTGCCGATAAAGACGTGGTAAAAGTCTTCACCAAACGTATCAGCAAGAAATTCAACCTGATGCTGGAAACCAAAGTGACTGCCGTTGAAGCGAAAGAAGACGGTATTTACGTTTCCATGGAAGGCAAAAAAGCACCTGCTGAAGCACAGCGTTACGACGCCGTACTGGTTGCTATTGGTCGTGTACCGAACGGTAAAAACCTCGATGCAGGCAAAGCGGGCGTTGAAGTTGATGACCGTGGCTTTATCCGCGTGGACAAACAGCTGCGTACCAACGTACCGCACATCTTTGCTATCGGCGATATCGTCGGTCAGCCGATGCTGGCGCACAAAGGTGTTCATGAAGGCCACGTTGCCGCTGAAGTTATCGCTGGTAAGAAACACTACTTCGATCCGAAAGTGATTCCGTCCATTGCCTACACCGAACCAGAAGTTGCCTGGGTCGGTCTGACCGAGAAAGAAGCGAAAGAAAAAGGCATCAGCTACGAAACCGCCACCTTCCCGTGGGCTGCTTCTGGCCGTGCTATCGCTTCTGACTGTGCAGACGGTATGACTAAACTGATTTTCGACAAAGAATCTCACCGTGTTATCGGTGGTGCGATTGTCGGTACCAACGGCGGCGAGCTGCTGGGCGAAATCGGTCTGGCGATCGAAATGGGTTGTGATGCGGAAGACATCGCGCTGACCATCCACGCACACCCGACTCTGCACGAGTCCGTGGGCCTGGCGGCAGAAATCTTTGAAGGTAGCATTACCGACCTGCCGAACCCGAAAGCGAAGAAGAAGTAATCTTCTGACTTTGTAAGAAACGCCTCTTCGGAGGCGTTTTTTTTGCCTGTAACGACCTGTAATCTCAGATAACCTGCCGGGTAGCACTCGCGCTGACCCGGCCTACGGTTTACTCGGTTTTACTGCGTGACGGGTTGCCAGTTTTTATCCGGGGCGAAGGTGGTCAGCGCCTGCGCTTTTTCTTGTGATGCTTCACCAAGATCTGCCTGGTAGACGGTGTCATCGCCGTTAATCATAAAGCTCATCACGCCCGTATGACCGTAGCTGACGGGCCAGGCCACCATCGCAAAGCCGCTGGTTTTGTCGGGAAGGATGCGGAAACGATAACCGTGATAACCCGTGCCAGGCTCTTGCGGGCTGAAGGCCGGTCCCAGAGGGCTTGGCGCTTCGCCTGGTGCAACGGGCCAGTACAGGCCATCCTTTTTCCCTTCCGTGCTGACAACCTTCTGCGCATACTTCTGGTTCATCGCAAAATAGCTCTGCTGAGCATCCACATAGGCGTGTAATGCCTCGATGGCGGCGAGTTCGTTGCGGCCAATTTCGCGAGTCTGGATCTCTTCGGCGGCTTGCTGCATATCAAATTGCCAGCCGGATGTGGTTTTGATCACCGGGATTGGCAACTGCCAGCCGCTGTCCCCGACAACAAGGTGCGCGGTATTGCCCTCGACGACGGTATTATGATGGACCTTCCAGTCACGCAGGAAGCGATCAACGGCATCAGGATCGACACCTTCTGGCGGCAGAAAATCGCGCCAGTCTTCTCCAAGCAGGTTGTTCATCGCACTTTCATTTTGTTCACCGATCGCGCTTGCCAGTGCGTCGGTTGCCTGGTCTGGTGTACTGAAAGATTGCTGTGCCATCGCGGTGGCCGAAACCATGAACAACACCATTCCACTGAGTAATTTCATTTTCATGTCGGTTCCCTTAACGATGACGGAGTTCACGGTGTTCAGCGCGCCCGCCGGATGCCTGGCGCGATGGTTGGTTGCGGGATATTTCCCTGCTCTGAGCGCCTCGCTGCTGCTGTGCTTGCCAGCTGCCTGAGCGACTATCGTTACCGCTCAGCGCATTGGCGCGCGGCTGACTGGTGCGCTGTTGAGTATTCCGCTGTTGCACGTTGCGTTGCTGTGCAGGTTGCGAAACCCGTTTCTCCTGTCTCTGCGCGGTCGTCTGGCGAGTCTCTCGTTGTTGCGTGCTTGTCCGTTTCGCGGTTTGTGGTTTTGTGTCGTAGCCACGGTAGTTGTTGCGCTGAGAAATCTGCTTCAACTGTTGATTTGATGCCTGGCGCTGAGCATCTTTCGTTCCCGGACGCGCGGTCTGAGAAAGCGTTTTACCCGTCGATTTCTCCATCTGACTCATGGCTGCCTGACGCTGGCTATCGCGGTTGACCGCTCTTTGCGGGTTTTGCTGGGTCGCACTGAGCCCGGTTGCCGTGTTTGTGGCGTGGAAGCGGTTATTGAGCTGGTTATTCGCATAGGGCACACCCTCACGATAGGCCGGGTTATGCTGCCAGGTACGGTTGGCGTCAGTCAGCCGTTGACCACTGATTTTATTAAAGTTATCAACGTTGATATTGATGTTGTTATCGCCGTTGCGGTTATAACCGCCATGATTATCCCAGTCATCATTATTATGGTGGTGGTCCCAGTCGTCGTCGTCATCCCAGTCGATGTTGCTGAAGATGGCATAGGTTGTCGCTACCCCCAGACTGAAGCCTAAACCGTTAACGAAGCTGCTGCCAAATTGCTCACCGGGGGATGGCGGCAGATAGGTGGGAGGATAGGCGGTATTTGGCCAGGTGCCGTACACCGTATTCGGGTTATAGGTCGGAACGTAAACCACCTGCGGATCGGCGGATTCAATTTTAATAACCGTTGGGCTTGTTGTGGTGGTGGTCGTGGTATGGGTTGTCGACTGACTGGTGTCGGTTTTCGTCGGTGCAGGCTTTGTTACGGTGGTAACCGTCTGCTGAGGCGTTGATTGTAATGCCCCGGTTTGCTGCGCCAGTGCGCGCAGGCGTTGAACCGAATCCATCACGTCTTGCGGCTGCGCGAGGAAAGCATCACCCAGGCTTTGTACCCACGGCGGATTTTCACCTAACAGTGACATCAACTGAGGAAACGCGACCAGTGATTTTACGCTAGGGTCCCAGGGCTGTCCGGCAACGGCCTGAATAGCGGCGTCACCCTGCATTTTAGGATTGTCTTTAGACCACTGCGCGGCCTGGATAACGTTGGCCTGGTAGGTCGCCGCCATCAAAATTTGCGACAGCAATGCATCCGGGTACAGCGCGACTGGCGCAACCCACTGATCGATTTGTGCGGCAGTGTATGTTGGTGCGACAGCAGGCGCGGATTGCACGGCAGGTGCAGCTACGGGCGCTGGAGCAGGTGCTGAAGGTTGTTGTGCGACAGGGGCCGGTGCAACGGGTTCCGTTGTGCGGCTTTTGACGAACATCACGCCAGAGGCGGCAAACAGCCCGGCACTGCACAGAAGGACGAGCAGATGTGGCTTAAAGGGCAACTTCATAAAATGACTCCAACGAGACAAGCGCTGTGCCGTAAGGCGTTTCTGTTGCCGCGAGTATTATTCACCCGTGTTTTACAGTTTTGACTTTTATTGGGTAACCGCCCGGTATGTCCGGAAAAAGAGTGTGAACATTTATTACACAATTATATCTGATGCCTGAAAACGCGTAGAAATATTCTGATGCCGCCGTTTTAAATCAATCGCTTTAAGAGAGTGGGAGGGGACACAAATTTGCCTCGCCTCCTTGCTATACCATTCTTAACGATTCAGCCAATTTTTTATGTTGCTTTTTTGTAAACGGATTAACACTTAGTGAAAATCCTGTTATTGTGCCTTATGCGGTACCGGGCATTTACCCTACAAACTGCTGTCTCACAGGAGCGTGAAGAGAATCGCCTACCGCATATGACAATGAGAGCGAGGAGATACCGTCGTGCTAGAAGAATACCGTAAGCACGTAGCTGAGCGTGCCGCCTTAGGGATTGTGCCAAAACCGTTAGACGCAACCCAAATGGCCGCACTTGTCGAGCTGCTGAAGACCCCGCCTGTGGGCGAAGAAGAATTCCTGTTAGACCTGTTGATCAACCGCGTTCCTCCTGGCGTAGATGAAGCCGCTTATGTTAAAGCGGGTTTTCTTGCTGCCGTCGCGAAAGGCGACACTATGTCCCCGCTGGTGACACCAGAGAAAGCCATTGAACTGCTGGGCACCATGCAAGGCGGATACAACATTCATCCGCTGATTGACGCGCTGGACGATGCGAAACTGGCGCCGATTGCCGCTAAAGCACTGTCCCATACGCTGCTGATGTTCGATAACTTCTATGACGTAGAAGAAAAAGCCAAAGCGGGCAACGCCTACGCGAAGCAGGTAATGCAGTCCTGGGCCGATGCCGAATGGTTCCTGAACCGTCCAGCACTCGCTGAGAAAATGACCGTTACCGTGTTCAAAGTGACCGGCGAAACCAATACCGACGACCTGTCTCCGGCTCCGGATGCATGGTCGCGTCCGGATATCCCGCTGCACGCGCTGGCGATGTTGAAAAACGCCCGCGAAGGCATTGAGCCAGATCAACCGGGTGCCGTTGGTCCGATCAAACAGATTGAAGAACTGCAGAAGAAAGGCTACCCACTGGCCTACGTTGGCGACGTTGTCGGCACCGGTTCTTCACGTAAATCTGCGACCAACTCCGTACTGTGGTTCATGGGCGATGACATCCCGAACGTGCCGAACAAGCGCGGCGGTGGTCTGTGCCTCGGTGGTAAAATTGCGCCAATCTTCTTCAACACCATGGAAGATGCAGGCGCGCTGCCGATTGAAGTGGACGTAAACAACCTGAACATGGGCGACGTGATTGACGTTTACCCACTCAAAGGTGAAGTGCGTAACCATGAAACCAATGAACTGCTGGCGACCTTTGAGCTGAAAACCGATGTGCTGATTGACGAAGTACGCTCCGGTGGCCGTATTCCGCTGATCATCGGTCGTGGCCTGACCACCAAAGCGCGTGAAGCGCTGGGTCTGCCGCACAGTGACGTATTCCGTCAGGCGAAAGACGTGGCGGAAAGCAACCGCGGCTACTCGCTGGCACAGAAAATGGTCGGGCGTGCCTGCGGTGTTACCGGTATTCGTCCGGGGGCTTACTGCGAACCGAAAATGACCTCTGTAGGTTCTCAGGACACCACCGGTCCAATGACCCGTGATGAACTGAAAGACCTGGCGTGCCTGGGCTTCTCCGCAGACCTGGTGATGCAGTCGTTCTGTCATACCGCCGCCTATCCGAAGCCGGTTGACGTGACCACGCACCACACTCTGCCTGACTTCATCATGAACCGTGGCGGCGTCTCGCTGCGTCCGGGCGATGGTGTTATTCACTCGTGGCTGAACCGCATGCTGCTGCCGGATACCGTCGGTACCGGTGGTGACTCGCATACCCGTTTCCCGATCGGTATTTCCTTCCCGGCGGGTTCTGGTCTGGTAGCGTTTGCCGCTGCAACCGGCGTGATGCCGCTGGATATGCCGGAGTCAGTGCTGGTGCGCTTCAAAGGCAAAATGCAGCCGGGTATCACCCTGCGCGATCTGGTCCATGCGATCCCGCTGTACGCGATCAAGCAGGGCCTGCTGACCGTTGAGAAGAAAGGTAAGAAAAACATCTTCTCCGGCCGCATCCTGGAAATCGAAGGCCTGCCGGATCTGAAAGTCGAGCAGGCATTTGAACTGACCGATGCGTCCGCTGAGCGTTCTGCTGCTGGCTGTACGATTAAGCTGAACAAAGAGCCGATCGTTGAGTACCTGACATCTAACATCGTCCTGCTGAAGTGGATGATCGCAGAAGGTTACGGTGACCGTCGTACGCTGGAACGTCGTATCCAGGGCATGGAAAAATGGCTGGCGGATCCACAGCTGCTGGAAGCCGACGCTGACGCAGACTATGCGGCAGTGATCGACATCGATCTGGCGGATATCAAAGAGCCAATCCTGTGTGCGCCGAACGATCCTGACGACGCGCGTCTGCTGTCTGACGTGCAGGGTGAGAAGATCGACGAAGTGTTCATCGGTTCCTGCATGACCAACATTGGTCACTTCCGTGCCGCAGGTAAGCTGCTGGATGCGCATAAAGGCCAGCTGCCGACCCGTCTGTGGGTGGCACCGCCAACCCGTATGGATGCCGCACAGCTGACCGAAGAGGGCTATTACAGCGTCTTTGGTAAGAGCGGGGCGCGTATTGAGATCCCGGGCTGTTCACTGTGCATGGGGAACCAGGCGCGTGTGGCCGACGGTGCGACCGTAGTGTCAACGTCAACGCGTAACTTCCCGAACCGTTTAGGTACCGGCGCGAACGTCTATCTGGCGTCTGCGGAACTGGCGGCCGTGGCGGCGCTGATTGGCAAGCTGCCAACGGCGGAAGAGTATCAGACCTATGTTGCCCAGGTGGATAAAACCGCCGTGGATACCTACCGTTATCTGAACTTTGACCAGCTCTCTCAGTACACCGAGAAAGCGGACAGCGTGATTTTCCAGACGGCGGTATAATTCGCTAGCGGATTTTGCGCAAAAACGCATCAATGCCCGGAGAGGTCAGCTTCTTCGGGCATTTTTATTTCTATTCCTTATACCCGTTACGCTTTTTTTCTGCCGCGCTGCTGCGATAATTACAGCAAGGTGCAGTGCGGTATTGGCGCACTGCCGGGAGCAGAGGAACACATTATGGATTACGAATTTCTGCGCGATATTACCGGAGTGGTAAAAGTGCGAATGTCCATGGGCCACGAAGTGGTAGGGCACTGGTTTAATGAAGAAGTGAAAGAGAACCTGGCCTTACTGGATGAAGTGGAACAGGCAGCGCGTGCGGTAAAAGGCAGTGAGCGTTCCTGGCAGCGGGCAGGGCATGAGTACACGCTCTGGCTGGATGGCGAAGAAGTCATGGTGCGTGCCAATCAACTGGAGTTTACGGGCGACGAAATGGAAGAAGGGATGAACTACTACGACGAAGAGAGTTTGTCTCTGTGCGGCGTCGAAGATTTCCTTCAGGTAGTGGCGGCATACCGCGAATTTGTTCAGCAGAAATAATGACTGCCTCCCTGTCGGGAGGCGGTTTTCATTTAGTGGGCAAAAGTGAGATGAAACAATCTGGCGGTCAGTTTCTCCGGTAGTGAAATCATTAATTCATGTTTGTTGATCGTTGGCTGACAGAGCACTTTGGCGAAGTGCGGGTAAACGCAACTTGCCTGCGTGACGCCACCGAGTGGTAGCGTGATTGAACTCTGCTCACTTTCCATACGCCAGACCGCCAGCCAGGCTTCATTTTCGTTACGCAGACCAAATGCCAGCCACGGTGACGCGAAAGAGGGCATGCCAAGAGGCCAGAACGGCTCGAGGTGAGGGATCTGCTGGCGAAACGATTTATACAGTGCGATCCCTTCCTGAACCAGTTCGAAACGCTCTTCGCTCAGTTCCGCCAGATGCCCGCTTTGATGAACCCGCAGCAGCAGGCTATTCACCATGTTCATCACCACTTCTTCACGGTCGCCTTCACGTAAGGGATAAGACCAAATGGCGGCTTGTTCAGGCGTTACCGCCGAGGCCGCAGCGGCGGCAATCGAGGCCATTAAGCGATAGTCGGTCTGATCGGTAACGGATTGAATGCTGTGCTGCTGCAAAAGCGCATAGTCCATGCGCAAGCCGCCACTGCCGCAGTTTTCAATCACCAGTTGCGGGTAGCGAGCCATGATGTTTTTCAGCCAGCTAAGATAAGCCCTATTGTGCTGTAGCAATCCGTCGCCGGGGCTGTCGGCTGCGTACTCTGTCCCGATACCCGCATTAATGTTGTAATCCATTTTGATATAGCTGATGCCATATTCCTCGACCAGACGGGAAATAACCCGATCGGCATGCTCCAGCACTAAAGGATGGCGAAAATCCAGCTGATAGCGCTGATGGTCAATAACCCGTTTGCCGTGGCGCAGGAAAAAACACGCATCAGGTAAGGATTGCGCCAGCGGGCAGGCAATCCCCATCACTTCCAGTTCCAGCCACAACCCCGATTTCATGCCTTTGGCGGTAATATAATCGAGCGGTTCACGGATCCCTCCGGGAAAGCGTGTTGGTGCGGGAAGCCATTCGCCGACCCCGTCCCACCATTCACCATCAGAGTACCAGCCGCAGTCGATACAAAAGTACTCACATCCCGCATTTGCGGCGGCGTCAATGAGTGGCAGCAGCTTCGCGGTGGTTGGATCGCCGGAAAGACAGTTCATATAGTCATTGAATATCACCGGGAGCCACTGGTTATCCGCCGACGGGCGTAGTATTTTTCGTCGATAACGGGTAATTTCCCGTAGCGCTTCTTGCAACCCTCCCTGAACCAGCGCAACGGCGACCGGTACGGAAGTAAAGGTTTCTCCCGGAGCGAGATTTTTCCACCAATGACTTTCATTCTCGGTGGGGCCGCTGACTTGCAAATAGAGATGGTCGCGGAAATCGCCAATTTCCCACTGCCATGAGCCGCTGTGTTCAATCTGCCATAGTAGCGTGGTGCCAGCTGCGGTATCCTCAAAAGCGGCGCAGGGCAAATAGCCAATGCTGGACCAGGTTCCGGTACTCTCAACCGAGAGACGATCGAGTGAAAAATGGTTCACTTTATCCAGTCCGAGGTCCGGCAGTGAGCGACTCTTCCACTGTGCCTCGCCGTACCAGTTATTATGCGGCAAGTGCAGAAGTGCTGTTTTTTCCCATTGCTGGCTATTGATGGCAAACAGCGTTAAGGAGCTGACATATTCCAGTCCGAGGTGCTCAGGGGAATCATTGCGTACCTCGCACCAGACTCGCACCGTACGCGTGTCGCGAAAATGCTGAAGGTGCCAGCTTACGGCTATCGCATCACCGTTAAGGCTGATTTCAAGCTTCTTTCCCCGCTCATTTTCGCTAAAACAATGGGACTGGTAGCGTAACGATGAACCCGGCTCGCTGCCGGTATGTTTGCGGGCATGGTGATCGTTTTGGTTGTAGCCGCTGGCATGTACCTGTACCAGCGGAAACTCCCCGTGCACCGCGCAATCTCTGGTTGTTGAAAACCGGCTAATATAAATTTGCTGTTTTTCATTAAGCGAAAAAGAAATATACAAATTATCTTCAGTAAATTCTATAAAACTCATGTCCGATACTCCATTTTATCATCGGCCAATGTTGCGTAATTTTTTTCCTGCCATTAGATTCTGTTCAATTTTTTCTAGTGAAATGTTTTTTGTTTCAGGAACAAAGAAATAAATAATGATAATGGCAGTAAGGTTTAATAAGGCATATAGATAGAACGTGTGGGCGCTACCTAATGTATTGAGTAGCGACAGGAAGGTTGCACTGACAATCATCCCGGCGATATGGCAGGTAAATGTGGAACAGGTAATGCCAAATTCACGCCCTTTTAATGGCTGAATTTCGGAGCATAATAACCAGATTAGCGGGCCTGCTGACATAGAAAAACCGACGATAAACAGTAGCAGCATCGCCACGGTGACGCCTTTCTCCATCACCGATAACGCATCACCACCCAGTAGTGAGCCTACCACGCTCATCGCAATGCCCATGGTGATAAAACCAACATACAGCATAGGCTTACGTCCCCAACGGTCGACAAAACCGACGGCGATAAAGGTCGCCACCGTCATCACCAGGCCAACGATTACCGTTCCCCACATTTGGTCTGCTGTAGAACTAAAGCCAATTTCGTGGAAGATACGCGGCGCGTAGTACATCATCACATTGACGCCGGAGAACTGTTGCATGACTTGCAGGACGATCCCTAATCCGACACTACGGCGAAAGTGTTTATTTTCTTTAAATAAATGCCAGCCGTGTTGTTTAACTTTAAGCTGTTCTTTAATTTCCTGCAGCTCGCTTTCAACCTCTTCGCGGCTGTTGCGCAGGCGCAGCAATACGGCTCTGGCATCCTCTTCTCTGCCATGCATCATCAGCCAGCGTGGGCTACGAGGCAGGAACAAAGCGCCAAACAGGAAAACCAGTGATGGGATAGCCACAACCAGCAGCATTCCACGCCAGTTGCCGCTGTAGCTGAAGGCGGTATTGGTCAGAAAGACGATTAAAATTCCGAGAGCAATCATTAACTGATAAGCGGAAATCATCGCACCGCGGATATTTTTTGGCGTGATTTCAGAAAGATAAAGCGGCGTTGCGTAAGAGGCGACGCCGAGGCCAACACCGAGAATTAAGCGACCGGCGATCAACATATCCGCGCTGACGGCACAGGTACAGATAATGGCACCGATACAGAATGAGCCAGCGGCAATGAGCAGGGCATATTTACGCCCTAATCGATACGCCAGAAAGCCGCTGCACAGGGTTGCAGCTGCGGCACCGACCATCATTGAGCTGACGATCCATTCTTGTTGGTTATCAAGTAGATGATATTCTTTGGCGATAAGCGGGAGTGCGCCGGAGATGACGCCAATATCCAGGCCGAATAACAAACCGGCGAGAGCCGCTAACAGACAAATCCAAATCACCTGTGGCCGTGTTTTATTGACGGATGCCGCAACAGGAAGCGGGCTATCTAATTGCATAGGGATTACCTTTGTTAGTTTTGTTTGTAGGTGTCTTAAAAAAATACTTAATCGATTTCGTATTATTTTATGCTAGATCTGAAAAATAACGATAGCAATGGCTTTTCCTACGTAATTGTGATCTCTTCAACATAATCATGTTGTGTTAAAATGATTTTTTATTGTCATCGGGAAATTAATGGTTTAGATTGCAGAAATATCCTTGTCTGAAGCAATTTAGTCCATGCGGAAAAATGAATATTAAAGAACTTGCTGAGTTTCTGAATCTTTCTACGGCGACGGTCTCGAAGGCGTTGAATAACAAAAGCGATATCAGTAACCATACGCGGAAAAAAGTGCTGGAGGCGGCGGAAAAACTGGGCTATCGGCCGAATGCTTCCGCCCGGCATCTGCGCAGCGGTAAGGTGGGGGCCGTGGCGCTGCTGCTGCCTGCCGCAGACGGTGGCAACGTTCATACCGCATCATTTTTTATGCGTATTGCCAGAGGGCTACAGTCCAGCTTGAAAGCCAGCGGTATCGATCCTGTCATCCACATCACCACAGATCGGCAGGGGGAGCAGCAACTGTTGCAAAAAATCATTGAGCAAAACCGTGCGGATGCGGTCATCCTGACGGATACGCGTATTGATGATGAGCGGATTTTATTGCTGAACGATCGACGGTTTCCTTTCGTCACGATGGGACAAAGTCGGGTGCTGAAAGGGCATTTTAACTGGGTCGATTTCCACCATGAAGAGATGGGGCGGCAGTGCGTGCGTTTTGCGCTGCGTCAGGGGGCAAAGCGTATTGCTGTTGCGACGCTAGGTGCTGACAGCATGCATGGGCTGCAGTTTCTTGACGGCTGTCTGGAGGAAATGCGTGAAAGTGTACAAACGCCGAACGACGGGCTGATTTTCTTTGGTGCCGTTGCTGAGTCATCTGGTGAGGAGGCCATGCAGAAGTTTATGCAGCAAAATGCAAAGCCTGACTTTATTATTTTTATTAACGACTTTCTGCTGATGGGCGCCTGCCATTATCTGGCTGGATTGCCTGATTGCGGTCTGGATGAAAAGTCGATGCTGTGCGCCACGGCGAGCAGCGACTTTTCGTCACGGGTGATGTCGTCCGCCTGCCTGTTTACCGTCGATCACGAAGAGGTCGGGCGACAGTTGGGCGAAGCGGTACTACGGGTGACACAGGGGGATAACGCGGTGAAGTCGGTTTTGCTGACGCTGCCGGTCAACGCCATCCGGCATCACATTATTTAACGTAGGCCAACAGGCTCAGGGAGTCACGCGCCAGCGCTTTGCACTTTTTGGCAACCGGGATCCCGATACCGCTTAAATCGCGGTAGCTGTCTTCACCGAGTGATTTCATGTCGAAGGTGTCGTAATTACTGAGGTCCCACTGGTTCTGCTGGGCAAAAAAGACCAGTGCGCGACGGATCTGCCCATTGGGCAAATTCTGGTATCCACAGTCATTTTTCAGAAAGACAAACACTGCCGTTAAATCGGCCATATCTTCGGCTTCGGACTCGCTGAGCGCGTAGCTGTTTGCGCATACGGCCATCAGGCTGCCGAACAAAATTGTTCTGAAAAACGTCTTCATTGCTTCTACCACTGCATCACGGAATTTAAACGTTAGCACACTGCGAGCGAAGCGACGACCTTTATTATCAGCGGTTCACTTGACCTTCCCGTAAGGGGAAGGCTTATGCTTAAAAGATAGCCTGCTTAAGCTGCTGAATATAAGGAAGTGATTATGCAACGTCGTGACTTTTTAAAGTACTCCGTGGCGCTGGGCGTCGCGTCAGCGTTACCTCTCTGGAGCCGTTCGGTTTTCGCTGCTGAGCGTCCTGCTTTACCTATCCCTGACCTGTTAACGACAGATGCTGCCGATCGTATACAGTTGATCGTTCAAGCCGGGCAGTCGACCTTTGCCGGTAAAACCGCGACCACCTGGGGATATAACGGTAATTTACTGGGACCGGCGCTGAAACTGCAGAAAGGTAAAGCGGTCACCGTTGATATCCATAATCAGCTGGCCGAAGAGACGACGCTGCACTGGCACGGCCTGGAAATTCCCGGCGACGTCGATGGCGGACCGCAAGGGGTTATTCAGGCGGGCGGGAAACGTTCTGTGACCTTCACGCCCGAACAACGGGCAGCGACCTGCTGGTTCCACCCACATCAGCACGGCAAAACCGGTCGTCAGGTGGCGATGGGGCTGGCCGGACTGGTGCTGATTGAAGATGAGGACATCCACAAACTGCTGTTGCCGAAACAGTGGGGCATTGATGATGTTCCGGTGATTATTCAGGACAAACAGTTCTCCGCAGACGGACAAATTAACTATCAGCTGGATATGATGACCGCCGCCGTCGGGTGGTTTGGCGATACGCTGCTGACTAACGGGGCGATGTATCCGCAGCATGCCGCGCCGCGCGGTTGGCTGCGTCTGCGTTTGCTGAATGGCTGTAACGCCCGCTCACTTAACGTGGCGGCCAGCGACAACCGTCCACTGTACGTCATTGCCAGCGACGGCGGACTGTTGGCAGAGCCGGTGAAAGTCTCCGAGCTGCCCATGCTGATGGGCGAACGGTTTGAAGTGCTGGTGGATATCAGCGATGGCAAAGCTTTTGATCTGGTCACGCTGCCGGTGAGCCAGATGGGGATGGCGATTGCGCCCTTTGATAAGCCGCATCCGGTGATGCGCATCCAGCCATTGCGTATCACCGCTTCCGGTACGCTGCCAGACACGTTGACCACCCTGCCAGCCTTGCCTTCACTGGAAGGACTGACGGTGCGCAGGCTGCAGCTGTCTATGGACCCGATGCTCGACATGATGGGCATGCAGATGCTGATGCAGAAATATGGCGACCAGGCCATGGCAGGCATGGGGCATGGGCAGATGATGGGGCATATGAATAATGGCGAGATGGGCCACGGTAAAATGAATCATGGCAACATGAATCACGGTAATATGAATCACGGCAATATGGGCAGCATGGACCACGGCGGGACGTTCGATTTCCATAATGCCAACCGCATTAATGGCCAGGCATTTGATATGAATAAACCGATGTTTGCCGCGACGAAAGGTCAGCACGAACGCTGGGTGATTTCCGGGCAGGGCGACATGATGCTGCATCCGTTCCATATTCACGGCACCCAATTCCGCATTCTGTCTGAGAACGGTAAAGCACCGGCCGCGCATCGTGCGGGCTGGAAGGATACTGTTCGTGTTGAAGGCGGCGTCAGCGAAGTGTTAGTGAAGTTTGATCACGATGCACCGAAAGAGCATGCCTATATGGCGCACTGCCATCTGTTAGAGCATGAAGACACCGGCATGATGCTCGGCTTTACCGTGTAACAAAATGACCGGATGGCATTTTTGCCATCCGGTAAAACAGGATGTTCTTAAAATGGGCATTTACCGTTTCATTCATTAGCGCGGCGGATATACTGATATGATTAATAATAAATCATGAGGTTAGAATGGATCTTTTCCGCAAGGTACTCACCGCATCTTTTGTCATGATGGTGGCGATTTCAGCGCATGCCGAAATGAAAATGCAACGCCAGAATATCCCGCAGCTCAATTTGAGTATCGAAATTCCGCAAACGCTGACGCCAATGTCCGACGAAATGGCGAAAATTAAATACCCTTCGGAAAATCGTCCGCAGGTTATTTATGGCGACGAGCGTGGCAAGGCCTCTTTAGGGATGACCGCCGGGCGCAGCGCGTTGCCCGCATCACAGTTGGATCAAGCGAAAGATGCGATGCTAAAAATGCTGACTAACTTCAAACCGCAGGCGGAAGCCGTGACCGTGGATGGGCATAAAGCCTGGCTGATTACCTTCCGCTCCCAGGCGCCGGATACCGAAATCCTAAATATGATGCTGGTAACGTCGGAAAAAGATAAAGCCGTGCAGGTCGCTTTTAATATGACCAAAGATTTGGTTGAACAATATCAGGATGTGGCGAAAGCATCGTTAATGTCGCTTAAATTTGATAAGTGATTGTTGTCAAAAATCTGAGAGCAATAAAATACCCGCAGTAAATAGCGGGTATTTTTATTGAGTCTTGCCCAGGGCGGCCAGGGAAGACCCATGTTCTCTGTTCTGATGTGGGGTAAAGATACCGTCATAGGACAACAGATGCCGCGAATAAAGGCTTTTACTGGTATACTTCGTACCTTGCGCTTAGATGCTGTCTTATTAAGAGTGAGCATTGAGTGATTTGTTTTTAAATCATATGGTTAGAGATATGAAACATACTGTAGAAGTCATGATCCCGGAAGCGGAGATCAAAGCGCGCATTGCTGAACTCGGGCGTCAGATTAACGAACGTTACAAGGACAGCGGCAGTGACATGGTGCTGGTTGGTCTGTTACGCGGCTCATTTATGTTTATGGCAGACCTGTGCCGTGAAGTGCATGTCTCCCACGAAGTCGACTTCATGACTGCCTCAAGCTACGGCAGCGGCATGTCGACTACCCGTGATGTTAAAATCCTCAAAGACCTGGATGAAGACATTCGTGGTAAAGATGTACTGATTGTCGAAGATATCATCGACTCCGGTAACACGCTGTCAAAAGTGCGTGAAATCCTCAGCCTGCGCGAGCCGAAATCTCTGGCTATTTGTACGCTGCTGGACAAACCCTCCCGTCGTGAAGTGAATGTTCCAGTCGAATTTATCGGCTTTTCCATTCCGGATGAGTTTGTTGTCGGTTATGGCATTGACTACGCCCAGCGTTATCGCCATCTGCCGTATGTTGGCAAAGTGGTACTGCTGGACGAGTAAAACTGCGAACGTGCCTGATGGTGAGCGTTTTGTAGGCCGGGTAAGGCGTAGCCGCCCCCCGGCAATGTTGCGTTACTTATGGTTACTGTGCTTTTGGCTGAGGTTCGACAGCCCCTGTCGGTAGCGCTGTTCCAGGGATTCACGGCTGGTGGCGGTCACGTCCAGATCGCGAAGTAGGCCATCATGAATACCGTAGGCCCATCCGTGAATAGTGACCTTCTGACCACGCTTCCAGGCTGAACGCATGATGGTGGAGTGGCCCAGGTTGTAGACCTGCTCCATGACATTCAGCTCGCACAGTGTATCAATACGACGCTCCGGCGGCATTTCCCCGAGCAGTGAGCTGTGTTTAAACCAGATATCGCGGATATGCAGCAACCAGTTATCAATCAGTCCCAATTCTGTATTTTCAATGGCGGCCTGTACGCCACCGCAACCGTAGTGCCCACAAATAATAATGTGTTCCACTTCCAGCACATCAACCGCATACTGAACCACTGAGAGGCAGTTCAGATCGGTATGAATTACCAGATTGGCAACATTACGGTGAACAAATAATTCGCCTGGTTCAAGACCGGTTAAACGTTCCGCGGGAACGCGGCTATCGGAGCATCCAATCCATAGAAAGCGCGGATTCTGCGCATGCGTCAGCGTTTCAAAAAATCCGGGGTCCTCTTCTATCAGCATCTTTGACCATAGTGCATTGTTGCTGATAAGTGTATCTATGTCTTTCATGGAGGCTGTAACCCAGTAAATTGCGTTGCGCTAATATAGGGTAACTCCTGATTTATTAAAACCAAATATCAAGTATTAGAATGTAAGGTAAGTAAAAAACCATGACCATTGCTCTGGAACTTCAACAACTTAAAAAGACTTATCCCGGTGGCGTTCAGGCGCTACGCGGCATAGATTTGCAAGTCGAAGCGGGTGATTTTTATGCGCTTTTAGGTCCTAACGGCGCAGGAAAGTCCACCACCATCGGGATTATCAGCTCGCTGGTGAATAAATCCTCAGGGCGGGTGAGCGTCTTTGGCTACGATCTTGAAAAAGATACGGTTAACGCTAAACGCCAGCTTGGGCTCGTGCCGCAGGAGTTTAACTTTAACCCGTTTGAAACCGTGCAGCAGATCGTGGTGAACCAGGCGGGCTATTACGGCGTTGAGTATAAAGAGGCGGTAAAACGCAGCGAAATTTATCTAAAACAGCTCGATCTGTGGGAAAAACGTAACGAACGGGCGCGTATGTTGTCCGGCGGTATGAAGCGACGTTTGATGATCGCCCGTGCCTTGATGCATGAGCCGAAGCTACTGATCCTCGATGAACCGACGGCGGGCGTTGATATCGAACTGCGTCGTTCAATGTGGGGATTTTTAAAAGATTTAAACGACAAAGGCACGACGATTATTCTGACCACCCACTACCTCGAAGAGGCGGAAATGCTGTGCCGTAATATCGGTATTATTCAGCATGGTGAGCTGGTGGAGAATACGTCGATGAAAAACCTGCTTTCCAAACTGAAATCCGAGACCTTTATTCTCGATTTAGCAGCGAAAAGCCCGTTGCCCAAACTGGAGGGCTATCAATACCGTCTGGTTGATACTTCCACGCTGGAAGTCGAAGTGCTGAGAGAGCAGGGGGTAAACAGCGTGTTTTCCCAACTGAGCGCCCAGGGCGTTCAGGTATTGAGTATGCGTAACAAGGCGAACCGACTGGAGGAGCTGTTTGTTTCTCTGGTGCATGACAAACAAGGAGATCGCACATGATGCAGCTTTACTGGGTCGCACTGAAAAGCATCTGGGCGAAAGAGATCCACCGTTTTATGCGGATCTGGATCCAGACGCTGGTCCCACCGGTCATTACCATGACGCTGTATTTTATTATCTTCGGTAATTTGATTGGCTCACGCATCGGCGAAATGCACGGCTTTAGCTATATGCAGTTCATCGTACCGGGGCTGATTATGATGGCGGTCATTACCAATTCGTACGCCAACGTCGCGTCGTCATTTTTCAGCGCCAAGTTTCAACGCAACATTGAAGAACTGCTGGTCGCGCCGGTACCGACGCACGTCATTATTACCGGTTTTGTCGGTGGTGGTGTGGCGCGCGGGCTGTGCGTAGGTATTCTGGTGACCGCTATCTCCCTGTTCTTTGTGCCGTTTCAGGTACATTCGTGGGTCTTTGTGGCGCTTACGCTGGTGCTGACGGCGATCCTGTTCTCGCTGGCCGGATTGCTGAACGCGGTTTTTGCCAAAACCTTTGACGATATCAGCCTGATCCCGACCTTTGTGCTGACACCGCTGACCTATCTGGGCGGCGTGTTCTACTCGCTAACGCTGCTGCCGCCGTTCTGGCAGGGACTGTCGCACCTGAACCCGATTGTCTACATGATCAGTGGTTTCCGCTACGGTTTCCTCGGCATTCATGATGTACCGCTGGTCACGACCTTTGGCGTGCTGGTGGTGTTTATTGCCGCCTTTTATTTACTCTGCTGGTATCTGATTCAACGCGGACGTGGGTTACGTAGCTGATTCTTTCTTCCTCTCCCGGACCGGGAGAGGAAGACTTTTGATGTTTATCACCGTTATGTATTTATCACCCTGATAAACTACTTGTCTGCTAAGGAGGTAGGCAATGTTAGGTTGGGTGATTACCTGTCATGACGATACGGCACAGGATATGCTGCATCGTCTGGAAAAAAAGTTCGGCTCGCAGGCGCAATGCCGGGCGGTAGGGTTTTGGCGTGGACTGAGTTCAAATATGTTAAGTCGGATGATGTGCGATGCCCTGCATGACACCGATTCTGGCGAGGGTGTGATATTCCTGACGGATATTCCAGGTGCTGCGCCTTATCGCGCGGCGGCATTGATGAGCCATAAACATTCCCAGTGTGAAGTGATCTCAGGCGTGACGTATCCATTGCTTGAGCGAATGCTTTTGTCGCGAGAATCGATGAGCAGCGCGGCGTTTCGCAATCAAATTGTTTCCCTCGGCGGTCCTGATGTCACCAGCCTGTGGCATCAGCAACAGAAAAATCCCCCCTTTGTGTTGAAGCATGATTTGTATGAGTATTAAGCATTGGTATTGATGATGCTTTTGCTACAATAACCGAGGTTTTTCGCCTCGGTTATCCCATATGGTTATGCGTGCTCTGCTTATTCTGATGTTCCTGTTTTCTGGTTTTGCGGTTGCGGCGTTGCCTGCACGCTATATGCAAACCACTGAAGATGCTGCTGTCTGGGCACAGGTTGGCAATAAAATGGTGACGGTAGGGAATATTCGTGCGGGCCAGATCCTCTCGGTCATTCCCGGTGGCGAAGACTATTACGCGTTTACCTTTGGCTTCGGTAAGGGATTTATCGATAAAGGCCATCTGGAGCGCGTTCAGGGGCGACAGAAGGTCGAAGATGGACTGGGCGATCTCAATAAGCCCCTGAGCAATCAGAACCTGATCACCTGGAAAGATACGCCGGTTTATAACGCCCCCGACGCCGGGAGTGCGCTGTTTGGCGTGCTGGCGGACAATCTGCGCTATCCCATAATAAACAAGCTGAAAGACAGGCTGAACCAGACGTGGTTTCAAATCCGTATTGGCGACCGGCTGGCTTACATCAGCGCCTTAGATGCTCAGACCGATAATGGGATCCCGGTGCTGACTTACCATCACATTCTGCGTGATGAAGAGAACACCCGTTTTCGCCATACCTCGACGACCACTTCCGTACGTGCTTTCAGCAACCAGATGACCTGGCTGCGTGATATGGGCTACACCACGCTGACGATGTACCAGTTAGAAGACTACGTGCGTAACCGCGCTAATCTGCCCGCGCGCGCGGTGGTGGTAACCTTTGACGATGGCCTGAAGTCGGTCAGCCGCTATGCGTATCCGGTGTTGAAACAATACGGTATGAAAGCAACGGCGTTTATTATCTCATCGCGCATTAAGCGGCATCCGCAAAAGTGGGATCCAAAATCGCTGCAGTTTATGAGCGTCTCCGAATTGAATGGCATCAGGGATGTGTTTGACTTTCAGTCACATACCCATTTTTTACATCGGGTAGATGGTTACCGTCGGCCGATCCTGCTGAGTCGTAGCCACCATAATATCCTGTTTGATTTTGCCCGTTCGCGGCGCGCGCTGGCGCAGTTTAATCCGCATGTGCTGTACCTCTCATACCCCTTTGGCAGTTATAACGCTACGGCGGTGACAGCGGCAGGAGAGGCGGGGTTTCACTTAGCGGTGACGACGGTGAAAGGGAAGGTGAAACCGGGGGATAATCCGTTCTTATTGAAAAGGCTTTATATTTTAAGAACGGATTCGCTAGAGACGATGTCGCGGCTGATCAGTAACCAGCCGCAGGGGTAAAATCAAAAGTAGTCGATGGTGAAGGTGCCAATGGCCTTAAATTCACCGGCGGTCACTGTACTACCATCATCGAGCTCGTAAATACGTGCATAAAAAGGCAGGTCGAGGGAGAGGCTATTCGCGACGCTCGTCATTGGACTCCAGATTTCAGCTCCGGGTTTAAAGCCTCCGTCTCCCTCGCGAGTTATCACATTGGTTTGCACGTAAACGCCAATCCCTTTCGCCGCATTGCTGCCACTCAGCGTGTTTTTGAGGAGCATATAACCAGTGCCATTGGTGGTGCTGGCCGTTGAAGTCAGTTTAAAACGCATCCACACGGTGTTGGTACAGTACTTCATCTGCAACGTAAAATTCTGATATGGCCAGTAGCCATCTCTGAGCGATGACATCATGATCTCGCCAAAATCAACGTTATTGGTGCCGTTATTGGCCGATACCGCGGTGCAGGTTGCTGCGTAAACCGGCACGCTAAAGCTGGTCGGCGTAACGTTGATGGTCCACGGGTTGTTATCATCAGAATCTGCGGTGCCGATGCGAATTTGCCCCAGCGTGCGTGAATCTTTTGGTGTAATCGCGCTGACGTTGTTAACATTTCCAGCAAACCCGCTACCCTGATATAGCGTTACGGTAGCTTTCATTTGCTTGCTGTCCCAGTAGTCTATGCTACCGCTGTCGACCATGACCCACGAGCCTCCACTAGACGACGGAAAATAACCGCCGCCTCCGCCGGTGCTATACATTTTTACCGCATAGTAAATACCGTCGACATTGGTAGGATAAAGCGCTCTGCCATCGGTCATATTGACCCTCGAGGCTTCGGTGGTATTCATATAAAATGCCACGCCGTCCTTTCCGTTATTGCAATAGGTCCAGAGATCACGGTCAAGCGAGGGATCAAAATAGGTGAGTTCATAGATGGAGCCTGAGACGTCGTCGCTCACATAGTGAAATGAAATTGGGTTTGTCCCTCCGCCATTCAGCGCCATAGTGCCACTTTTGCCACTCTGTGAGAGGCGGCATTCTGTGCTTGCGCTGGCATTAAAACTCAGGGCCAATAGCGCTACCGGGAGTAGTAGATATTTAATCATGTCATCTTCCTTGATTATTGATAAATAGCATCAACCAGCACATGGCTGGTGATCTTTCCGGCGCTCACGATGCCGGTATTCTGGTAGCGGGCGTAAAAGTCGTAACGGGTCAGATAGTTGGCTGATGTTGAAACATCAATGGCGACGGATGAACTGCCGTCGCTATTGACGACGTTACGGTTATCGCTGCTGGAGAAAATCACGATGCCGACGTTTTCCGCCCCGCCAGTGGCCGCGGGTGTGTCGTTGATAAATACCTGCTGGCTCTCGGCAGGCCAGGTGCCGTTTTGCGGCTGAAAGTGGAACACCATTGCGTTAACCGTTGCCGTATCATTAGTGCAGCTTTCAACGTTGACACTAAACTGCGTGCCGCTGTCGGCATCGCCCGGCTGCAGACGTGTTGTGCCGTCGCCGTTGTAAAACCAACCCCGTGAAACGATCGGTAAATGAACCAATCCGTTATCTGAGAGGGAGATCTGGCAAGTGTTCTCCACGACGTTAGCCGTGAGAGTGACGTCCAGACCTCCCGCGTCCTCATCCGCAAAGCAGGGGGCAGTGTAGAGTCCGCCAGTCACTCCCATTATCAGTAGTGCTCTCCCTAGTGAAGAGAGTATTTGGATGTTGAATGGCATGACGGCTCTACTCCTCTAGGTTTACTGATAGGTGACAACAAACGTGACCGGCGCGCTGACGCTGCCTGCCGTGACGTTGGAAATCGTTCTATCCTTGGCGATAACAATACGGGAGGCAAAAGCAACATCGAGCGTACTGCCGCTCATGGTGAGCGTTTGCGCGGGCTTGGTATTGCAGCTTAGCAGCGTTCCTGTTCCGGCTACGCCTTGCCAGACTTCAAAACCGGTGGCGTTACCAGCAGAGAATGAATCTCCGTTAGTGCTTGGCCCTGAACACCCGCCCCCGGTACCGGAGACGACCTGATAGCTGGCGGTTTTGACGCCCGCGCAGTCGGTAAAGGCCACTTTGAACGGCTCGCTGCGGCTTTGATTGACCAGATCTGACTTAAAGACCTCGCCGAAATCCAATGTACTGATAGCCTGACCACCGGTGTTCTGAATTTGTGCCGTACAGGTGCCTGCCGAGACGGTCGTGGTAAAGGTTGCCGAAACGCTGGCGGTACCGGTTATTGCGGCAAAAGAGTGAGCAGAAAAAAGCACTGCACCGGCAACGCCGCCCAGAAATGATAATTTTTTCATCAAGAGATCCCTTTTCTGATGATTATTCGTAGGTGAAGTTGAAGGTCGCCACGGCGCTAAAGTCACCTGTGGTGCCTTTGCCTTTGCTGGTTTCCGCTAATGCGGCGACTAACGACACTTCTTTAGCGCTGATTTCCGCGCTGCTCCAGACTATCCGGCCCGTATCAGTAGTGGCGTTAATGATGAAAGGCGCATCGGTTGCGGAACCCCTGGCGATAGTAAGACCGAGGTAGCTTGCGGCATCAGCCGTTCCTGCTCCGTTAACAATGATGTAGTCGGAATAGCCAGACTTGGTGCCCGTTATGGTGGTTTTTAGCCCTTGTAAGCTGTCCGGGCATTCGTTGATTTTCAGCTTAAAAGTTGCCTGTGCTGCACTGTCGCCGTTGACGATTTTATCGAGGCTGACGGTTCCTCCCGAGCCAATGGGAATGGTGTTGTCTAGACCAGTACCACTGCCGCCTTCGATAGCCATATCACAGGTGGTTTCGCGTAGCGTTGCGGTAAAGGTGACATCCAGTGATGTCGCCTGGGTTGGGTATGCGGTTGCGAACAGCAGTCCGCTACAGCCCAGTAGGTAGAGTTTTTTCAGTCTCATTATCTTCATAATCCCTGTAAAAATAATGCCATTACATCTGGCAACGTTGGTTACTCAGTAGACGGGTAAGGCCAACTTTCTGTTCAGCTTTCTCGCTATCGAGCTGATAGTTGACGGTGCAGCGTCCGTCGCTGCCGCTGCCCCAGATGACAAGTAGTTTGCCGCTGTCAACGACACCGCGAACGTACGCCATACCGGCCTGCCCGACGGTCCCGATAGATTCACCTTTTTCGTTTTGCACATCCGCGCCGAGCGGGATAAAGCCGTTATCGGTACGTTGCAACTCCAGCAGCAGTGAACGTCCTTCATCGGTTTCGAAATCCACCCGTACCACGGCGCCGCTGCGCGGAATCACCACGGAGCTGGTGTTTTTCACCTCGACGTCGTGTTCCATTTTGTCGATATTGATGCCTACATTATTTTCCCGGTAAGCGGACAGATAAGGCTGGATGGCATAGCCAAAGCGGTTAATTTCGCCGTCGCCATTGGTTAAGCGCGCGCCTTTGGCACCCGAAGCGTGAACCAGTGCCAGCGTGTCGGTATCGCCGATGCTGTTCGGCGCCAGCGTCAGGCCGCCGGAGTGCAGCAACATGCCGCCGCTGTAACTTAATGAATATTGACGGCTGTTATCGTCGGATGCGGAAGCCGACACGCTGAGTGGCCCCAGTGAGCTGTTGTAGCTACCGTAGCCGCCAACCTGGTTAATTGAGCCGCTGTCACTACGGCTGGCGCTGGTGTTAACGCTATAGTTAAAGCGATAGTCGTCAGTGTTACCGTTGGCGCTGGTGGCGAAGTTATTGTTCGACTTCAGATCACTGTTGACGCTCATGTTGACGGTGGAAAAACCGAGCGGCCTTTTGTTACGACCGAACAGGTTTTCCAGCGGAATACTCAGACTTAAGTAAACGCTGTCGTCTTTATCACCGTATTCGTTATAGGTGCGCTGAACGGAAAGGCTGTAGCTGGCCCACGAGAAGGAATCGCTGTAGCCGATGCTGTATTGCGAGGTCGATGACGACTTGTTCCAGTAGTCCTCCCAGCTCCCGTTCACATACAGGTTCCCGCTGCTGGAATCCCACAGAGAGACCGGCTGGCTGATATTGATTTGGAACTGGTTTTTCATGCGCTGGAAATTGCTGAACTCATTGTTTGCATCCGATCCGTTGTGCTTCACGTTATCGTTTAGCGTGGCGGCATCGCGCAGCGACATGTAGTTTTCAGTCGAGAAACGGTAGGCGGCAATGTTGAAAGACGTTTGCGAATCTTCAATCAGCTTACTCCAGGTGATGCGATAGCTCTGCCCGGTGAGGGTGTCCAGATCGTCGACCGATGTATTTGAGTGCGTAACGTCAAAAGCGAAGGCACCCACTGGCGTATTGGTGGCGATACCCAGCAAGCCAGCGTAATAGCCGACGTCCATGTACTGAGCACCGGTGTAAACAGTGAAGGTATTATTCAGGCCGTAGTAGCCGCTGGCGTAGCCCAGTCGAGGCTTCTCTTTTAAGCCATTGTCGTGCAGTTCGCCTGCGCCAACGTCCCAGCGACCATAGCCAGGACGCAGCATCTGTGTGACGGAGGAGTAGGGCACCGAGAAGGTGCGCACGCTGCCGTCGGCTTCTTCAATAGAAACATCCAGATTGCTGCCATAGCCGGTGGTACTGAGATCGTTGATAGCGAAGGGGCCGGGCGGCACCGTGGTTTCATAAATTTTACTGCCGCTTTGCTTAATCGTGACCTTGGCGTTGCTTTTTGCCACGCCGCGAATTTCCGGGGCGAAGGTTGACGCCCCGCCGGGGAGCATACGGTCATCGTTATAAAAACGAACGCCGCGCAGGCTGAAGGAATCAAAGGCATCACCGCGGGTAAAGGAGTCGCCAACCAGAAACTGCGAGCGCAATGCCGTGATATCACGCTGTAGATAAATATCCTGGCTAGAGTATTCGCTGCCGTTGTCTTTGTCCCAGTTCGCGTTACCTCTGGCACGCAGATGCCATGCGCCAAAATTGGCACCGTATTTTAATCCGGCATAGGCCGAGTCAGAGCTGCTACCGCTGTTTTCCGAATGCCAGCTGTTGAGATCATAAGAAAACATTGCCACCGGAATACCATCCTGCCATAACGAAGGATCGACGTATCCGTTAGGGTTTTTGAGGACGTAAATCTGCGGCATGGAGAGTGACAGTTCCTGAGTGCCGATATCATAATTCCATGAGGACTGCGGGAACTGTTTGGCAAGATCGACACATTCAGCAGACTCGAGATCCATCCCTGCTGTTTTGACGCCAATTTGCGTCAATAACTTGCTAGTGAAGCAGGGCGTAGCGCGTGGCGTGCCATTATCATTGAAGGTAAAATCGCCCAGCAATTTACGCTGACCATTCAGCAGGATCTGCGTTTTATAGGTACCCGGTGGGACTGGGTTGCCTTTTGAATAACGACTTACGTCGATGTTTGAGCCAGTATTGAAGAGAAATTGATCGTTAAATTCAACATCATCCGCTAAAACTGGAGATGCTTCTTCTGCCATTACTGGAGACTGGAGTGCAATATAAATAGCTGTACACAATAATGATCGACGAAAAAGCATAGTTCCCTTATCTCTTCTGGATGCTGATATCCTTCAGCGCGGTAATTAATTAATGCTGGCCTGGTGCTTCTCTATCCCACCGAAATCATTAATTGCGGCATATTCTATTTTTCCACCTGATATATTAGGCGTGTTTTTTAGCGGAATAACTTCACTTGATAGCGGTGAGATCGTATGGGAATCGACATTTATTTTCTTACCGCTTGCCGTAATAGTGGCGCTTGCCATCGATACGTAATAAGGACTGCTATTATTGGCAACCAGTGTTCCGCCCTGCTGTGACCATTTCAGATTTCCCGCCGCGGTGGCCGGATCGCCCTGTAAACCGTCCGGGCGAAAAAACATCTTAATACGAGTGCGGAACGCGAGCTGCAGGACGTTTTGGGCATTGGCGTCTTTTGCCTTTGGTGGAACTTCCAGCACGTTAAACCAGAACAGAGATTCCCGATCCTGAGGCAGGGCCTGCCCGGTCCACGTAATACGGACGGTCTGGCCTTTTGACGGATCAACGCGCGAGACCGGTGGCGTGACGATAAACGGTAATTTCAGCTCTTGTGGATTAACCGTATCACGACCGTCGTCCAGCCAGGACTGCACCAGCAGCGGTTTGTTGCCACGGTTTTCCATCTTGACGGTAACGTCTTTGGATGACTGTGGATACACAACGCGAGTGCCGGAGATAACGATGTCCGCACTGGCGCTAAATGTGCTTAACGCAGCGCTGGCGCATACCAGAGCAGCGAGGGTAAATTGGGTGTAACGATGCATATATGCTCCCTGCGATGCGCCTGCGGAAAAGGCAGGCGCATAATCCAACTACGGCGTGATTACTCGTAGGACATAGTAAAGGTAGCGTTGCTGCTGACTTTACCGGCGGTGATATCAGTCGTCCCTTTCACCCAGTCTGCGCTTGGAACGTAAGCCACGCGGTAAGCCAGTACGCCAACACCTTCGTCCAGCGTTGCTGTCTGAGTGTTGTTCGCCGGCAGGCCAACCTCGATGCGGTCAGTGTTGCTGGAACCGTTGTTATACAGCGCCAGGCTTACGTTATCGGCATGTCCAGAAACGCTCGGATCGGTTTTCAGGGTACCGTTAGACAGTTCAGCGAACTGCTGAGAGGTGAAGGTGGCTGACGCTTTGGTCAGCGTTGTCGGGCAACCGCTCAGATGCAGTTCGAACTCTTTGGAACCAACGCCGCCAGTGTCAGTGGTCGTCCCTTCAACTTCGCTGACTTTTACCACTGGCATGGTGATGGTGACGTTGTTGGCGTCAACACCGTTGTTAGAGGTGATGGTGCAGGTGGTGTCAGTAACGGCACCATCAAAAGTGATCAGACCTACATCATCTGCGAATGCAGATGCTGAACCCAGTGCGAAAACAATTGCTGCCGCAGCAATGCTCAACTTATTCATTTGTTAACATCCATATAAAATTAAATATTCCCGGCAATAAATGGAGGGAGCCTAAAGAATTTTAGGTTTGGGCATTTTATTCTTGAAAGGACTGTAGGGGGAATTAAGAATTGTTGATAATGAATGTAGAGTTGAGCGTTTGAATGGCTTAGGTGAATATGTTAAAATCGAAAATAAGTTTTACAGGATTAATTAATAAAATATAATATATTTTGTGATATTTATTATTCTGCGCTTTTTATATATTTTATGAATAATAGCCCTGAAAAATATTTCAAGGCTATTATATTATCAGGCAACCTGTACCGGAATCGCTTTCGCAGTACGTTTCATTTCGTTATCGCCTTCGAAGTAGGCAACTTTCGGGCGCCAGGTTCGCGCTTCTTCATCAGACATCGTCACGAAGCTGGCGATAATCACGATGTCGCCAACTTCAGCGCAATGCGCCGCAGCACCGTTCACGGAGATGATCTTCGAGCCGCGTTCAGCCGCAATGGCATACGTAGAGAAACGTTTACCGTTGGTCACGTTCCAGATATCAATCGCTTCGTTTTCCAGAATACCGGAAGCATCGAGGAAGTCCTGGTCAATAGCGCAGGAGCCTTCGTAATGCAGGTCCGCCTGAGTGACCTTCACGCGGTGAAGCTTGCCTTGCAGCATGGTGCGAATCATAACGTCTATACCCTGTCGTTTACCTTGGCAAAGCAGGCAAAAACGACCTGCTTTGAGAAATTTTTAGGCAGTATTGCCCGATTTTTAGCCCCTGTCTACTGGGCTAATGTAACGCTTTGATTGTCGATGAGACGCGCCTGGCCCAGCCATGCAGCGACCAGAATTACTGCACGTTTACTGGTTTCGCTTAGCGCCAGCAAAGTATCGGCATCGCGAATCTGAATGTCATCGGCACGGAAGCCTTTTTCGTTCAGCTCCTGCTCTGCAATGGCAATGATCTCTTCCTGATCGCGCTCACCGGCCTGTAATTTTTCCCCAATGCGGCTCATCACTTTGTACAAGCCTGGGGCGATTTTACGCTGCTCAGCCGTCAGGTAGCCGTTGCGTGAGCTGAGGGCTAAACCGTCTTTGGCGCGAATAATCGGCACACCGACGATCTCAATGTCGTAACCCAGATCGGCCACCATTTTGCGAATTAGCGCCAGCTGCTGAAAGTCTTTCTCGCCAAAGCAGGCGATATCAGGCTGGATCAGGTTGAACAGCTTGCTAACGATGGTGGCAACACCGCGGAAGTGACCTGGACGACTTGCACCTTCCAGCATGGTGGAGAGGCCGGGAACATCAACGAAAGTGTGGCCTTCCAGACCCTGAGGGTAGATTTCTTCTACGGCTGGAGCAAAGACGTAATCGACTTTACGTTTGTTCAGCTTTTCGCAATCTTCTTGCAGCGTACGCGGGTAGCGCACCAGATCGTCCGGGCGGTCAAACTGCATCGGGTTAACGAAAATGCTGGCGATCACTACATCCGCTCGAGCCCGGGCTTCATCGACCAGCTTCATATGACCATCGTGCAGGTTGCCCATGGTGGGAACTAACGCGACGCGCTTACCTTCCTGACGCAGACGACGAACGTGCTGGCGCAGCAGCGGTAGGGTTTCAATAATTAGCACACCTTGACTCCTTAATGGAAACTGTGTTCTTCACCCGGGTAAACGCCGGATTCAACCTCGGTAATATACTGCCGCACCGCGGCGCGCATGTCGCCCGCTTCATTGAGGAAATTTTTGGCAAATTTCGGAATATGGCCGCCGGTAATACCAAACGCATCATGCATCACCAGGATCTGACCGTCGGTGACATTGCCTGCGCCGATGCCGATGACCGGGATGGACAGCGCTTCGGTCACGCGTTTTGCCAGCTCAACCGGAACACACTCCAGCACCAGCAGCTGCGCACCTGCGGCTTCTAATGCCAGGGCATCGTCGAGCAGCGTTTGGCCAGCATCGCCACGGCCCTGCACTTTATAACCGCCAAAGATATTCACCGACTGGGGTGTTAAGCCCAGATGACCGCACACCGGGACCGCACGTTCGGTCAGCATTTTCACCGTATCAACCAGCCACGCGCCACCTTCAATCTTGACCATGTTTGCGCCAGCGCGCATCACCACCGCCGCGTTAGCAAAGGCTTGCTCCGGCGTGGCGTAGGCCATGAACGGTAGATCGGCAAGCAGCAGGCAATTTGGCGCACCGTGACGCACTGCCCGGGTGTGATAGGCGATGTCTTCAACGGTGACCGGTAGGGTGGAATCGTGCCCTTGTATTGTCATTCCCAGTGAGTCGCCGACCAGCATCACATTGATACCTTCGTCGGCAAAGAGTTTAGCGAAGCTGTAGTCGTAGGCCGTAATCGTCGCGAAGCGCTTTTTCTCTTGCTTGCATTTTTGCAGCAAGGAAATGGTCGTCGGTTTCATAACATTTCCTGAGTGTGAAAGTCATATTTACCGGCATTCTAGCAGTCACATTCAGGGGGGCAATGGTTTTAAGCAACCGTTTGGCGCGAAAGCAGTAAACGCTAAAGGGGAGGGGAAAATTTACCAGTGGGCAGGTTTTTCTGCGCCAAGGAGGGTGAGGTGCTGATGCAGGTGGGTACCGTCCGGGAAAGTCAGTTCCGGCGCGATTTCAAACAGCGGCCACAGCATAAAGCCCCGGTTTTTCATATCGTAATGCGGAACGGTCAGACGGTCGGTATTAATCACGTCGTTGCCAAACAACATGATGTCGAGATCCAACGTGCGCGGACCCCAGCGTTCGGCTTTCCGTACTCGCCCTTGCTGCAACTCGATACGCTGCGTGTGGTTGAGCAACTCTTCAGGCGCGAGCGTGGTTTCCAGCGCAACGGCAGCGTTCAGGTAATCAGGTTGATCCTGAGGACCCAATGGTGGCGTGCGGTAGAAGGAGGATACGGCGACGATCCGGCTGTCCGGGATTTCTCCCAGTGCCTGTACGGCAGCATTAACCTGTTCCAGCGGAGAGGCTAAATTGCTGCCGAGTGCGATATATACCCGTCGTCTTTCTGGCTGCATCTGTGTTGGCTTTCCTCGCTCATCCCTGTCACGTACTGATGTACGCTCCTGGGCATTCGCTGTGTCGCCGTCTTGATGCAACCCGAAATCCGTTGGGTATACGCGATGGGTCACGCACTTCCCTCGCGGCGCGGCGCACGTTTACGCGGACGACGATGGCGACGGCGTGCGTCTGGCTCTTCATCCAGCTCGTTCAGCATGCCTTTTTGCTCTGGTGGCGCGGAAACCTGGAATTCGCCCCACCACTGCGCCAGACGCTGCAGTTCGGCGTTGTTTTCCACTTCGGCACGCAGCGCCAGTAAATCGTAGGCTGCGCGGAATTTCGGATGCTCCATCAGCTTCCAGGCGCGTTTTCCCTGACGACGGGACATGCGTAACTGAAGCTGCCAGATATCGCGGGTGAGCGATGTCAGGCGTTTAGGAATCGCCAGCGAGCGGCACGCTTCGTCCAGCACGTCGTTCATCGCCAGCGCGAAAGCGTCGTAGTAGGCCAGACCGCTTTCCTGAGCAATTTTCTGCGCGGCTTCCAGCAGCGGGTACCAGAACATGGCGGCAAACAGGAACGCCGGATTGACACGCATATCGTTGTGGATACGGGTATCGGTGTTCTTCAGTACCTGGGCAATAATGCGTTCCATTGCGCTGTCACCTTCTTCGGTGAAATAGCGGGTAATGGTCGGGAACAGCGGCTGGAACAAGCTGTACTCACGCAGTTTCTTATAAGTTTCGTAGCCGTAGCCCGCCTGTAACAGTTTGAGAGCTTCTTCAAACAGGCGTGCCGGCGGAATATCGTTCAGCAAGGTTGCCAGACGCGGGATCGGCTCGGCGGTTTCCGGGCTGATACGCATGTCGAGTTTTGCTGCAAAGCGGACGGCGCGTAGCATACGCACGGGATCTTCACGATAGCGAGTTTCAGGATTACCGATCAGGCGAATGACGCCGTCTTCCAGATCCTGCATCCCGCCGACGTAATCGCGAACGGTAAAATCCGCTACGCTATAGTAAAGGCTGTTAATGGTGAAATCGCGGCGTTGCGCATCTTCTTCGATGGAACCGAAGATGTTGTCACGCAGCAGCATACCATTTTGACCGCGCTGTGAGGTTGCACGGTCGGCTTCGCTGCCTTCATGGTGTCCGCGAAAGGTTGCCACTTCGATAATTTCCGGGCCAAACATCACATGGGCCAGACGGAAACGACGTCCTACCAGACGGCAGTTACGGAACAGTTTCCGAACCTGATCGGGGGTCGCGTTGGTCGTGACATCAAAGTCTTTCGGCTTTTTGCCCAGCAAAAGATCGCGTACGCCCCCGCCGACCAGCCATGCCTCGTATCCAGCCTTATTAAGCCTGTACATTACCTTCAGGGCATTTTCACTGATATCTTTGCGGGAGATAGAGTGCTGCTCACGCGGGATTACCGTCATATGTGGACGGGCGACGGCAAGCTCGGCCTCGCGCTCCTCGCGGCTTAGCACCTTGCGGCAAAAATTAGCGACTCGGGTAAAAATAGTACACCTCGGTAGTGTCAAACTTCAGTCAGAACAAGTGTTGCTGTGTAAAAATAGCGGCTAATCATAGCTCAGCAAGAGGCATTTGAGAATGCCGGATTTACATTCACTGAACCCGGCACCGTCGTAAGCACCCAATTTTGCACCGCAGTTTGCAGTAATTCTTCCACGCTTAGCGCTTGCCACGGTATTGCTATGTCTTGTCCGAGGAAGCGCAACGCGTCGATGAGAACAGGGCGCGGATCGCCTTGCGGCAGGGCAGGCGCATGATTCTGCTTAGAAAGTTTAGCCCCGTGTTCATTGAGCGCCAGCGGGAGATGAATATAGTCCGGTACCGGCCAGCCAAACTGCTGATACAGCGAAATTTGGCGCACTGTGGGCTCGATAAGATCCGCGCCACGCACGATTTCCGTCACGCCCTGAAAATGGTCATCAACCACCACCGCCAGGTTATAGGCAAACAGCCCATCGCGTCGGTGGATGACAAAATCTTCCCGAGCAAGCTGAGGGTTGGCCTGAATCTCGCCGCGCAGTCGGTCGTTAAACTGCATGACCGGGTGGCGTTGCTTGATACGCACCGCCGCGTGGTCCGGTCCGTGGCGTAATGTGCGACAGTGACCGTCGTAAATGCCGCCAATACTCTGAATACGGGCACGGGTGCAGGTGCAGTAATAGCTCAGATCCTGCTCTTGTAACCAGGCCAGCGCTTCACGGTACGCGTCATGGCGCTGAGATTGCCACAGTACCTCGCCATCCCAGTGCAGTCCGTAATGTTCCAGCTGACGCAGAATCGTATCTGCAGCACCGGGAACTTCACGAGGGGGATCGATATCTTCAATGCGCACCCACCAGATCCCGTGCTGTGCGCGAGCCTGTAGGTAGCTGCCGAGAGCGGCAATCAATGAACCAAAATGCAGTTCGCCGGAAGGGGATGGGGCGAAACGGCCAATATAGCGTTTGTCAGTCATGTCGGTGGATAGCATAAAAGAAGAAGGCGGGAGAAACTCCCGCCTGTAGTCAACGTGGTACAAATGACGGGATTAACCTGCCATCTGTTTTTCGCGAATCTCAGCCAGCGTTTTGCAGTCGATGCACAGATCGGCTGTCGGACGCGCTTCCAGACGGCGAATACCAATTTCTACGCCGCATGATTCGCAGTAGCCGAAATCTTCGTCTTCTACTTTCTTCAGCGTCTTCTCGATCTTTTTGATCAGTTTGCGCTCACGGTCACGGTTACGCAGCTCAAGGCTGAACTCTTCTTCCTGTGCGGCACGGTCAACCGGATCGGGGAAGTTAGCTGCTTCATCCTGCATATGAGTCACAGTGCGATCGACTTCATCCCTGAGTTGATTACGCCATGCTTCAAGAATACGCCTGAAGTGCGACAGCTGGGCTTCGTTCATATACTCTTCGCCCGGTTTCTCCTGGTACGGCTCCACCCCAGCGATGGCGAGAATACTCAGGGACGATGTTTTACGGTTTTGCCCTTCTTGCATGTTGCTTCTCCTTAACACGCACTATCGATCCCCATGTTCGGGGGAAAAATCAGGTCGCTATAAATAGCAGATGCTTTTCCGGATAGCAATTATCTAAACGTTACACTTGACAACCCTGTGAGGAAAAGCGTATTTGCGCACGCGGCCAGAATACTAATTAACCCGTTTGTATATGCCATTACAACGTAATGGCTAATGGCTCTTTAAGAGTCATTCCGTGGGCAGAAAGTTCCGCTTTATATACCAGAATTTCTACCCCCTTAAGCCGTGCTTCGACTAATAATTGCGCATATTTTGCATCGATATGACGCGCGGGTGAAAAATGTGTAATGGCTGAATGCAGCACTGCGAAAAATATCACCGCTCGCTTGCCTTCGGCCGCTACGCTCATCAATTCCCGAAGGTGTTTCTGACCTCGTTCAGTGATGGCATCGGGAAAATAACCCTGATTTTTTTCCGCCAACGTGACTGATTTCACTTCAATATAGCAGTCAGGGCGGGAATCCGCCTGTAACAAAAAATCAATGCGGCTGCCTTCGGCGCCGTATTTTACTTCACTTTTCAATATGCTGTAGTTCGAAAGTTCTGAAATTAACGCATTCTGAATAGCTTCTTTCGTTAATCTGTTAGCCCACAGGGTGTTAACACAAATAAACGCACCGGATTGGGTTTGCGTTAATTCCCAGGTATGCGGGTATTTCCGTTTAGTATTTTCTGATGTTGAATACCAGACGGTGTCACCCGGTGTGGCGCATCCGGTCATCGCGCCGGTATTCGGGCAGTGTAGCGTTAAGGTTGTACCGTCGGGTGTGATCACATCCGCTAAAAAACGCTTGTAGCGCTGAATTAAAGTCGCGCGCTGAAGTGGCGGAGAAAATTCCATGGAAATGTCCTTTTATTTTTCGCCAAGCGTCCAGCGCTGTAGTGGCGTGTAGCGTGTGCGACCGCGTGCAAATGAAGAGGCGTAAAGCGCAAACTCGGTGACCGGAAATGACCAGCAAAAACCCGGCGACGGGATCGTGACCGCATGGCCGGCATCGCGCAACAGTGTGATATGCGGATGAAACGGCTGTGGGCTTTGGTAACACCCGCTGCGCGCGGCCTGCGCCCGCAGCATACTCGCCAATTGCAACAGCCCGCGTGGCGGCTGGCACATTCCTAGCCAGACCACGCGTGAGCGCAGCCATTGTCCGGCGTCATCCAGTGTTAGCGTAAAACCCGGCTGGCGAATACGCCCGGCCAGTTGTGACAGCGCCTGCTGCTTCTCAGCGCTGACCTCGCCTAAAAAGGCCAGTGTCAGGTGCAGATTGTCAGCCGCGACGGGGCGACCCGCTTCAGGCGGGAACTGTGCGGCTCGCCAGTGGATAAGCTGCTCCCGAACCTCGGCTGGCAATTCAATGGCAAAGAACAGCCTTTTTGGCTCAGACATGATGGATACTCGGTTATGAATTAACGCGATGCTACAATGCAGCGCGAAGAATGTTAACCCTCTGGAGCCATTTGTGACGACGTTGCCCGTTGCCGCCGTAGTGCCTGAACTGCTTACCGCCCTTGATACCTCACCGCAGGTTCTGCTGACCGCACCGACCGGCGCCGGGAAATCGACCTGGCTGCCGTTGCAGCTTCTTGCGCACAACGGCATTCAGGGGCGGATTATTCTGCTGGAGCCGCGTCGTCTGGCGGCCCGCAACGTGGCGCAGCGTCTGGCCGAGTTGCTGAACGAAAAGCCCGGTGAGACCGTGGGCTACCGCATGCGTGCTCAACACTGCGTTGGACCGCATACCCGGCTCGAAGTGGTAACAGAAGGTGTGCTCACGCGCATGATCCAACGCGATCCCGAGCTAAACGGCGTTAGCCTTGTGATCCTCGACGAATTTCATGAGCGCAGCTTGCAGGCTGACCTGGCGCTGGCGCTATTGCTGGATGTACAGCAAGGGCTGCGGGATGATTTAAAACTGCTGATCATGTCGGCAACGCTGGATAACGGGCGTCTGCAGCAGCTGTTGCCCGATGCGCCGACGATTGTCTCTGAAGGCCGCGCCTTTCCCGTAGAACGACGCTATCAGCCGCTGGCGGCGCATCAGCGCTTTGATGAAGCCGTGGCGGTGGCAACGGCGGAGCTATTGCGCCAGGAAAGCGGCTCGTTGCTGCTTTTTTTACCGGGCGTGGGGGAGATTCAGCGAGTGCAGGAACAGCTGACCTCGCGCGTAGGCAATGATGTTCTGCTTTGCCCGCTATACGGTGCGTTATCGCTTACCGAACAGCGTCAGGCGATTTTGCCCGCGCCGCCAGGCTCGCGCAAAGTGGTGCTGGCCACCAATATTGCCGAGACCAGTTTAACTATCGAAGGTATCCGGCTGGTGGTGGACTGTGCGCAGGAGCGCGTGGCGCGTTACGACCCGCGCACCGGTTTGACGCGCCTGATTACCCAGCGTATTAGCCAGGCGTCGATGACCCAGCGAGCCGGGCGAGCAGGCCGTCTGGAACCCGGTATTTGCCTGCATCTGCTGGCGAAAGAGCAGGCCGAAAGAGCGGCGGCGCAGGGCGAGCCGGAGATGCTGCAAAGCGACTTGTCCGGCTTGCTAATGGAATTGCTGCAATGGGGATGCACTGACCCAGCGCAGTTAAGCTGGCTGGATAGGCCGCCGACGGCCAATTTGCAGGCGGCAAAACGGCTGCTGCACATGCTGGGCGCACTTGAGGGCGACAGGCTCAGTGCGGCGGGGCAGAAAATGGCGGCGCTCGGCAACGATCCGCGTCTGGCGGCGATGCTGGTCCGTGCCACAGATGACAACGAAGCGGCAACGGCAGCAAAACTGGCGGCGATTCTCGAAGAGCCCCCGCGCGGTGGCAGTACCGATCTGACGGTGGCGTTTTCACACAATCAGCCGAATTGGCAGCAGCGTAGCCAGCAATTGCTGAAGCGCCTGAACATTCGAGGTGGGCAGTCTGATAGCGCGCTGATCGCCCCGTTACTGGCTTCGGCTTTCGCCGATCGCATTGCCCGACGTCGTGGTCAGGAGGGGCGGTATCAGCTGGCTAACGGGATGGGGGCGATGCTGGATGCCGACGACGCATCAGGGCGTCATGAATGGATTATTGCGCCTTTATTGCTGCAAGGCAGCGCCTCGCCGGATGCGCGTATTTTGCTGGCCCTGCCGCTGGATATCGATGCGCTGATACAATCATCTCCTGAGTTGCTGCAGCAGTCCGACACTATCGAATGGGATGAAAATCAGGGGACACTAAAGGCATTGCGCCGCACGCAGGTAGGTCAGTTGACGCTAAAAGTGCAGCCGCTGGCCAAACCCTCGGAAGAGGAACTGCATCAGGCGATGCTGAATGGTATTCGCGATAAAGGGCTAAGTGTGCTCAACTGGACGCCGGAAGCAGAGCAGTTCCGACTGCGTCTGCAATGTGCGGCAAAATGGCTACCGGAATACGACTGGCCTGCCATGGACGACGCGTCGTTGCTGGCGACGCTGGAGAGTTGGCTGCTGCCGCATATGAGCGGTGTGCACGCTTTACGCGCGCTTAAAGCAGTAAATGTGGGCCAGGCATTGCGCGGATTACTGGACTGGTCAATGCTGCAACGTCTGGATAGTGAATTGCCCACACATTACACTGTGCCGACGGGAAGCCGGATAGCCATTCGCTATCACGAGGATAACCCACCGGCGCTGGCGGTCAGGATGCAGGAAATGTTTGGCGAGGCCAATACGCCGACCCTCGCACAGGGGCGCGTCCCGCTGGTGCTGGAACTGCTCTCCCCGGCGCAGCGACCGCTGCAAATCACCCGTGATTTGAGCGCGTTCTGGCAGGGGGCGTACCGTGAGGTGCAAAAAGAGATGAAAGGGCGTTATCCCAAACATGTCTGGCCGGACGACCCGGCGAATACCGCGCCGACACGGCGCACCAAAAAGTATTCATGAGTTGTAGTGGTAGGCCTGATAAGCGAAGCGCCATCAGGCAAAAAAATTGAGAGATTTCTTCTTCTGTTGATTGACGGAAGAACAGAGAATCAGGCCTTTACGCCTGAATGTTGCGGAGAAAAAGCATGGCGGGGAATGACCGCGAGCCAATTGGACGTAAAGGGAAACCGACGCGTCCGGCGAAACAAAAGGTGAGCCGTCGTCAGCTCAGAGATGATGAGTATGACGACGATTATGATGATGACTATGAGGATGAAGAACCGATGCCGCGTAAAGGTAAAGGTAAAGGCAAAGGGCGTAAGCCTCGTGGTAAACGCGGCTGGTTCTGGCTGCTGGTAAAACTGTCGATTGTCTTTTTGGTGCTGATTGCCATTTACGGCGTCTATCTGGATCAAAAAATCCGTAGCCGTATTGATGGCAAAGTCTGGCAGCTGCCTGCGGCCGTGTATGGCCGGATGGTTAACCTCGAGCCAGAAATGCCCATCGGCAAAAAAGAGATGGTGAAGCTGCTGGAGGCTACGCAGTATCGACAGGTCTCGAAGATGACGCGGCCCGGTGAGTTTACCGTGCAGGCGAACAGCATTGAGATGATCCGTCGTCCGTTTGACTTCCCGGACAGTAAAGAAGGGCAGGTGCGTGCGCGTCTGACCTTTGACGGCGATCATCTGGACACCATCGAGAATCTGGATAACAACCGTCAGTTCGGTTTCTTCCGTCTCGATCCACGCCTGATCACCATGCTCTCTTCGGCAAATGGCGAGCAGCGTCTGTTCGTGGCGCGTAGCGGTTTCCCGGATCTGCTGGTGGACACGCTGCTGGCAACCGAAGATCGTCATTTCTACGAGCATGACGGCATTAGCTTGTATTCCATTGGTCGTGCGGTGCTGGCGAACCTGACGGCAGGTCGCACGGTGCAGGGCGCCAGTACGCTGACCCAGCAGCTGGTGAAAAACCTGTTCCTCTCCAGCGAACGTTCTTACTGGCGTAAAGCCAACGAAGCGTACATGGCCGTGTTGATGGATGCCCGTTACAGCAAGGACAGGATCCTTGAGCTGTACATGAACGAAGTCTATCTCGGCCAGAGCGGCGACAGCGAGATCCGCGGCTTCCCGCTGGCGAGCCTGTATTACTTTGGCCGTCCGGTTGAAGAGTTGAGCCTCGATCAGCAGGCGCTGTTGGTGGGGATGGTGAAAGGGGCGTCGATCTACAACCCGTGGCGTAACCCGAAACTGGCGCTGGAGCGACGTAACCTGGTGCTGCGTCTTCTGCAACAGCAGCAGATTATCGACCAGGAACTGTATGAAATGTTGAGTGCGCGTCCGCTAGGCGTGCAGCCGCGCGGTGGGGTGATCTCTCCACAGCCTGCGTTTATGCAGATGGTGCGTCAGGAGCTACAGGCGAAGCTGGGCGACAAAGTTAAAGATCTTTCCGGCGTGAAGATTTTCACCACCTTTGATTCCGTGGCGCAGGACGCCGCAGAAAAAGCGGCGGTGGAAGGCATTCCGGTGCTGAAGAAACAGCGTAAGCTGAGCGATCTGGAAACGGCGATTGTGGTAGTGGACCGCTTTAGTGGTGAGGTTCGCGCCATGGTCGGTGGGTCGGAGCCGCAGTTCGCAGGCTACAACCGTGCTATGCAGGCGCGTCGTTCAATTGGTTCTCTGGCGAAGCCCGCGACCTATCTGACCGCCCTGAGCCAGCCGAAGCTGTACCGCCTCAATACCTGGATTGCCGATGCGCCGATTGCGCTGCGTCAGCCAAACGGTCAGGTGTGGTCCCCGCAGAACGATGACCGTCGCTACAGCGAAAGCGGTAAAGTGATGCTGGTGGATGCGTTAACCCGTTCCATGAACGTGCCGACCGTCAATCTGGGCATGGCGCTGGGGCTGCCAGCGGTCACCGAGACCTGGGAAAAACTGGGCGCGCCGAAAGATCAGCTGCACCCGGTGCCAGCTATGCTGCTGGGGGCATTGAACCTGACGCCAATTGAAGTGGCGCAGGCGTTCCAGACCATCGCCAGCGGCGGTAACCGCGCGCCGTTATCAGCGTTGCGCTCGGTAATTGCCGAAGACGGTACGGTGTTGTATCAAAGCTTCCCGCAGGCCGAACGCGCTGTGCCAGCACAGGCCGCGTATATGACGCTGTGGACCATGCAGCAGGTGGTGCAACGCGGTACCGGCCGTCAGCTTGGCGCGAAGTATCCGGGGCTGCATCTGGCGGGGAAAACCGGGACCACCAACAACAACGTTGATACCTGGTTCGCCGGTATTGACGGCAGTCAGGTGACCATTACCTGGGTGGGTCGCGATAACAACCAGCCTACCAAGTTGTACGGTGCGAGCGGGGCGATGTCGATTTACCAGCGCTATCTGGCAAACCAGACGCCAACGCCGTTAACGCTGACGCCGCCGGAAGATATTGTCGACATGGGCGTGGATTACGACGGCAACTTCGTGTGCAGCGGCGGGATGCGTACGCTCCCGGTGTGGACCAGCGATCCGGATTCGCTGTGTCAGCAAGGTGAGATGCTGCAACAGTCTGGCAATCCGTTTGATCAGTCAACGCCGCCGCAGCAGCCTCAACAGCAGCAACAACCGCCGCAGCAAGAAAAGAAAGACGGCGACGGTGTCGCAGGCTGGATCAAAGATATGTTTGGCAGTAACTAATCTCTCCCAAAACCCGCTTCGGCGGGTTTTTCTTTTCTCATCTCAGACTCCGACCAAACAACATTTCAGCGTAATTCATTAACCCTTTCTTTTCATCTGGTTATTTCTTGACCCCTCAGTTTTAGTAGGGATGTGTATCGCTTGCTATCTCGCCAGCGTTTCGAATATTATGCTGCCGTTATAATAATAATTCTCGTTTACGTTATCATTCACTTTCATCAGAGATATACCAATGGCGCGTTATAAAACTGCTCAGCCAAATTCCTCGCTGCGTAAAATGGCAGTGCTGGTAGCCACAGCGGTTAGCGGCATGTCTGTCTATGCACAGGCGGCGGTTGAACCAAAAGAAGAAACCATCACTGTCACCGCAGCACCCGCCGCACAAGAAAGCGCATGGGGACCTGCTCCGACCATCGCTGCCAAGCGTTCCGCCACGGCAACCAAGACTGATACGCCTATCGAAAAGACCCCACAGTCTGTTTCGGTCGTGACGCGTGAAGAGATGGATACCAAACAGCCGGCTTCCGTGAAACAAGCGATTGCTTACACCCCCGGCGTTTTTGCTACGCGTGGTAGTTCCACCACCTATGATGTGGTGACGATTCGTGGTTTCACCGCGCCTACCACCGTCAATACCAACCAATATCTGGATGGTATGAAACTTCAGGGCAATAACTATTCTGAAGTGTCGATGGACCCATATTTCCTGGAACGCGTAGAAGTGATGCGCGGGCCAACATCAGTGCTGTACGGCAATAGCAACCCTGGCGGTATTGTCAGCATGGTGAGCAAGCGTCCGACCACAGAGCCACTGAAAGAAGTTCAGTTTAAGATGGGGACTAACAACCTCTGGCAAACCGGGTTCGACTTTAGCGATGCTATCGATGATGACGGCGTGTGGTCATACCGCCTGACGGGGTTAGGGAATAGTCAGGACTCTCAGCAAGAGATGTCAAAATCAACGCGTTACGCGATTGCACCTGCGTTTAGCTGGCGTCCTGATGACAAAACCGATTTCACTTTCCTGAGCAACTTCCAGAACGATCCGTACGCAGGATACTATGGCTGGCTGCCGCGTGAAGGTACACTCGTTCCGTATTACGACGCGAATGGCAATCCGCACAAACTGCCGACCGATTTCAACGAAGGTGAAGAAGATAACAAGATGGCGCGCCGCCAGCAGATGGTGGGCTATAACTTCTCGCATGCGTTCAACGATACCTTCACCGTGCGCCAGAATCTGCGTTATGACCAGGTGAAAACGCTTTATCGTTCTGTTTATGGCTACGGTTACAGTGCACCGGGCAAGATTAACCGCCAATACGTGCGTTCTGACGAAGATCTCAACGCGTTCACCGTTGATACCCAATTGCAGTCTGCTTTTGCGACCGGTGATGTTGATCATACCCTGCTGACAGGCGTTGATTACTCACGTATGCGTAACGATGTGAATGCTCTGTATGGTTCTGCCGATCCGCTGGATATGCAGGATCCACAGTATGGCAATCCGAATATCGATGTGAGTGGGCCGTATGCGAAATACGCTGTGCTCAACCGCATGGAGCAGACCGGGCTTTATGCCCAGGACCAGATGGAATGGGATAAGTGGGTGCTGACGCTCGGTGGTCGCTACGATTTTGCGAAAACCTCTACGTTGACCCGCTCCAGCAATTCTCTGGCAGAAGTGAACGATCAGCAGTTTACTTGGCGTGGTGGCATTAACTACCTGTTTGACAACGGTATTTCACCGTATTTCAGTTACAGCGAATCTTTCGAGCCGACCTCCGGTGCAACGAAAGAAGGGAAACCGTTCGATCCTTCACGCGGTAAGCAGTACGAAGCCGGTGTGAAGTATGTACCGAAGGATATGCCGGTCGTGCTGACGGCAGCGGTGTATCAACTGACGAAAAATAAAAACCTGACATCAGACCCGAACGATCCAACCGGGTTGTATAGCGTTCAGAGTGGTGAAATTCGCTCACGCGGTATTGAGCTGGAAGCCAAAGCAGCAGTCAATGCCAATATCAACGTCACGGCGGCATATAGCTACACGGATGCGGAATATACTGAGGACACTATCTTCAAAGGTAAACGCCCGGCAGAAGTTCCGCGTAATCAGGCATCGTTGTGGACCGACTACACGTTCTATGACACTGCCCTGAGCGGTCTGACCGTTGGCGCAGGTGTGCGTTACACCGGTTCAACGGTGAGCTACTATAAAAACGACGCAGCGAAGAAAAATGACGCGTTTAACGTCGGTGGTTATACCGTTGCTGATGCCATGGTCAAATACGATCTGGCCCGTTTCGGCATGGCGGGGTCCAGCGTTGCGGTTAACGTCAATAACCTGTTTAATCGTGAATACGTTTCCAGTTGCTATAGCGAATACGCGTGCTACTGGGGCGCGGAACGTCAGGTCGTTGCAACTGCAACCTTCCGTTTCTAATTTCTCTTTGGGCACGCTTTGCGTGCCCGTTTTACAAGTTGGCCGCTATGCAGGAAAACAGATCCCATCCCGACACCACTTTTGCGTTAAGTAACGTCTCCTTTCGTGTGCCTGGCCGCACGCTTTTACATCCCCTCTCGTTAACGTTTCCCGTGGGAAAAGTAACCGGTCTTATCGGTCATAACGGCTCCGGTAAATCAACCTTATTGAAAATGCTCGGACGTCATCAGCCGCCTTCAGACGGCGAAATCCTGCTCGACGAGCAACCGCTGGAGAGCTGGAACAGTAAAGCATTTGCCCGTAAGGTCGCCTATTTACCGCAACAGTTGCCGCAGGCGGAAGGGATGACGGTGCGTGAACTGGTGGCGATTGGTCGCTATCCGTGGCACGGCGCGTTGGGACGCTTTGGCGTGGCTGACAGAGAAAAAGTGGAAGAGGCGATCACGCTTGTGGGGTTAAAGCCGCTGGCGCATCGACTGGTTGATAGCCTGTCCGGAGGCGAGCGTCAGCGCGCGTGGATCGCCATGCTGGTGGCGCAGGACAGTCGCTGCCTGCTGCTTGACGAACCGACTTCGGCGCTGGATATCGCGCATCAGGTTGATGTACTGGCGCTGGTGCACCGCTTAAGCCAGCAGCGCGGACTGACGGTGATCGCCGTACTGCATGATATCAATATGGCGGCCCGTTACTGCGATTATCTGGTGGCGCTACGCGGTGGCGAAATGATTGCTCAGGGAACGCCCGCGGAGCTGATGCGCAGTGAAACCCTGGAACTGATTTATGGCATCCCGATGGGCATTTTGCCGCATCCGGGCGGTGCCGCACCCGTGAGTTTTGTCTATTAATGGTCGGATTACATCATATCACCCGTCGACGTTTATTAACGGCGATGGCGCTGTCACCGCTGCTCTGGCAGATGAATTCGGCGCAGGCTGCAGCGGTTGATCCAAAACGTATTGTGGCACTGGAATGGTTGCCGGTAGAACTGTTGCTGGCGCTGGGAATCACTCCCTATGGCGTAGCCGATGTTCCTAACTACAGGCTGTGGGTCAATCAACCCCCGTTGCCGGACTCGGTGATTGACGTCGGGTTACGCACAGAACCCAATCTCGAACTGCTGACCGAAATGAAACCCTCGTTTATGGTCTGGTCGGCAGGCTATGGCCCCGCGCCAGAAAAACTGGCGCGCATTGCGCCGGGTCGCGGATTTAGCTTCAGCGACGGCAAAAAACCGCTGGCGGTCGCTCGCCAGTCGTTGCAGGAGATGGCGCAACTGCTGAATCTGCAAACGGCTGCTGAACGTCATCTGGCGCAATACGATACCGTGATTGCCAGCCTGAAACCGCGCTTTATTCACCGCGGCGCGCGTCCCGTGCTCCTGACATCCCTGCTTGATTCGCGGCATATGCTGGTATTTGGCCCGAACAGTTTGTTCCAGGACGTGCTGGACGAATACGGGATCCCTAACGCCTGGCAGGGAGAAACCAACTTCTGGGGCAGCACTGCCGTGGGGATTGACCGGCTTGCCGCGTATAAAGATGTTGATGTGCTGTGCTTCGATCATGGTAACGATAAAGAAATGGACGCGCTGATGTCCACGCCGCTGTGGCAGGCGATGCCGTTTGTTCGCGCCGGTCGCTTTCAGCGGGTACCCGCGGTCTGGTTTTATGGCGCCACGCTGTCGGCGATGCATTTTGCCCGCATTCTGGACACTGCGCTGGGAGGCAAAGCGTGAGCAGGAAACTTGAAATGCCGGATGGCGACGCTAAAAGCGCCTTATCCGGCCTACGGTTCGGGCGCGTTGTTGGCTGGATAAGACGAAGCCGCCATCCGGCATTGCTGCTGGTGGCGCTGTTTATTGTTGCGATCTGGCTGACCTGGATTAACTTCTCCATTGCCCTGCCGCGTGACCAGTGGCAGCAGGCTATCTGGTCACCGAATATCGACGCCATCGAACAGATGGTTTTCCATTACAGCCTGCTGCCACGACTGGCGATTGCGTTACTGGTCGGTGCCGGATTGGGCCTGGTTGGCGTGCTGTTTCAGCAGGTGTTACGTAACCCGCTGGCGGAGCCGACCACGCTGGGTGTGGCAACCGGTGCGCAACTGGGCATTACGGTCACCACGCTGTGGGCCATTCCCGGCGCGTTGACCACGCAATTCGCGGCGCTGGCCGGGGCGTGTATCGTCGGGGCGCTGGTGTTTGGCGTTGCCTGGGGCAAGCGTTTGTCACCTGTGACGCTGATCCTCGCTGGTCTGGTGGTCAGCCTGTACTGCGGTGCGATTAACCAGCTGATGGTCCTCTTCCACCACGATCAGCTGCAAAGCATGTTTATGTGGAGCAGCGGGACTCTCACCCAAACCGACTGGAACGGCGTGCAGCGTCTGTGGCCACAGCTGCTGGGTGGCGTGATGCTGACCCTGCTGTTACTGCGTCCAATGACGCTGATGGGGCTGGATGACGGGGTAGCGCGTAATCTCGGGCTGGCGCTGTCGCTGGCGCGTTTGGCGGCGTTAACGCTGGCGATTGTGCTCAGTGCCTTGCTGGTTAACGCGGTGGGGATTATCGGCTTTATCGGCCTGTTTGCCCCGCTGCTGGCGAAAATGCTCGGCGCACGGCGTTTGCTGGCGCGCCTGATGCTGGCCCCGCTGATTGGGGCCCTGATCCTCTGGCTTTCCGATCAAATTATTCTGTGGTTGACCCGCGTGTGGATGGAAGTCTCCACCGGTTCGGTGACCGCGTTGATTGGTGCGCCGCTGCTGCTGTGGCTGCTGCCGCGCCTGCGCAGCATGAGCGCGCCGGATATGAATGCCAATAACCACGTGGCAGCAGAACGTCAGAACGTGCTGATGTTCGCGCTGGCGGGTGGGGCGATATTGCTACTGACTGCCGTCGTGGCGCTCTCGTTTGGTCGTGATGCCCACGGTTGGACCTGGGCCAGCGGCGCAATGCTGGATGAACTGATGCCCTGGCGCTGGCCGCGTATTCTGGCGGCGATGATTGCCGGGGTGATGCTGGCGGTGGCGGGCTGTATTATTCAGCGCCTGACCGGTAACCCGATGGCCAGTCCGGAAGTCCTTGGGATTAGCTCCGGTGCCGCGTTTGGCGTGGTGTTGATGCTGTTCCTCGTACCGGGTGATGCGTTTGGCTGGCTGCTGCCCGCCGGAAGTCTCGGGGCGGCGGTAACGCTGCTGATTATTATGATTGCCGCTGGGCGCGGCGGCTTCTCGCCGCAACGCATGCTGCTGGCGGGGATGGCGCTCAGCACCGCGTTCACGATGCTGCTGATGATGTTGCAGGCCAGCGGCGATCCGCGGATGGCAAGCGTGCTGACCTGGATCTCCGGCTCGACCTACAACGCCACTGGCGAACAGGTGCTACGGACCGGGATCGTGATGGTGATTCTGCTGGCGGTTACGCCGCTGTGCCGTCGCTGGTTAACGATTTTACCGCTGGGCGGAGAAACTGCGCGGGCGGTGGGTATCGCATTGACGCCGTCGCGCGTGGCGTTACTGATGTTGGCTGCGGGTCTGACGGCGACAGCCACCATGACCATCGGGCCGCTGAGCTTTGTTGGGCTTATGGCGCCGCATATTGCGCGGATGTTAGGTTTCCGGCGCACGATGCCGCATATGGTCATCTCGGCGCTGGCGGGAGGCGTGTTGCTGGTGTTTGCCGACTGGTGCGGGCGAATGGTGCTGTTTCCGTATCAGATCCCGGCGGGATTACTGTCGACGTTTATTGGTGCGCCGTACTTTATCTATTTGTTGAGAAAGCAGAGTCGCTGAGTTTGCCGGATGGTGGCCTATGGACGGACCCCTTTCAT
>NZ_SZXN01000055.1:0-47852 GCF_005281195.1 Citrobacter sp. wls613 | reverse complement strand
GGCCGGATAAGACGCTTTGCGTCGCCATCCGGCAATAAAAAAGCCGGGTGGCGGCTTCGCCTTACCCGGCCTACGTTGTTTCTGGACGTTCTCTTTTACAGCTTCGCAAACACCCGGCGCGCGGCGTCGACAGTGTTATTGATATCTTCCATGCTGTGCGCTACGGACATAAAGCCCGCTTCAAACGCGGACGGTGCCAGATAAACACCTTCATCCAGCATCATGTGGAAGAAGCGCTTGAAGCGCTCAACGTCACATGCCATCACGTCCTGATAGCAGGTCACGGTTTCGGCATTGGTGAAGAAAATCCCGAACATCCCGCCCACATGGTTCACCACCAGCGGAATATTGGCTTCCTGAGCGGCTTCCAGCAGACCTTCTGCCAGACGCGTGGTGAGGTCATCTAAGGTCTCATGAATTCCCGGCTGAGCAACTTCGTTCAGACAGGCGAATCCTGCTGCCATGGCTATCGGGTTACCGGACAGCGTTCCCGCCTGGTAAACCGGGCCGGTAGGTGCCAGTGCGTCCATCACATCACGACGACCGCCGAATGCGCCAACAGGCATGCCACCACCGATGATTTTGCCCAGACAGGTCAGGTCAGGCACTACGCCGTAGTAATCCTGCGCGCCAGCCAGCGCGACGCGGAAACCGGTCATCACTTCGTCGATGATAAACAGCGCACCGAACTCGTCGCACAGTGCGCGCAGGCCAGGCAGGAATTCCGGCAGCGGCGGGATGCAGTTCATGTTGCCCGCGACCGGCTCGACGATGATGCAGGCAATGTCCTGTGGATACTGCTCGAATGCCGCCCGCACCGAGGAGAGATCGTTATAGGTACAGGTCAGGGTGTGCTTGGCAAAATCTGCCGGAACGCCCGGTGAGTTCGGCTGGCCCAGCGTCAGCGCACCGGAACCTGCTTTTACCAGCAAGCAGTCGGCATGACCGTGATAGCAGCCTTCAAATTTGATGATTTTATCGCGCCCGGTGAAGCCACGCGCCAAACGGATGGCGCTCATCGTCGCTTCGGTACCGGAGTTGACCATACGCACCATGTCCATGGTGGGTACAAGCTCGGTAACCAGCGCCGCCATTTTGACTTCCATCTCGGTCGGTGCACCAAAGCTCAGACCGCGCTCGGCGGCTTCGATCACCGCATTGCGGATCGCCGGGTGGTTATGACCCAGCACCATCGGGCCCCAGGATCCGACGTAATCGATGTAGGCTTTACCATCGACGTCATACAGATACGCGCCATCTGCTTTTTCGATAAACAGCGGAGTACCACCCACGCCGGTAAAGGCGCGAACAGGGGAGTTAACGCCGCCGGGGATCAGTTCGCGTGCTGCGCTGTAGAGGTTCTCAGACTTACTCATGGATGGGGTCCTGGTTCGTAGAAAAAGTGAATGCGGGCTATTCTAGTTATTCAGTGAAGGTTATGAAAGTTTTGTGCATTGGAAACAATACGATTTGCAGGGGATTTTCACAAAATGAGCGAGTAGAATGCCGACTCCGTATTTGTATTACCAATTAATGATCATCCGATGAAAACAGACTCTCCCTCTTTTGAAGCACAGCAAATTGTGCGGTTACGGCGCAGGGATCAGATCCGTCGACTCCTTGATCGGGACAAGACACCGCTCGCGATCCTCTTTATGGCGGCCGTGGTTGGCACCGTGACCGGGCTGGTGGGCGTGGCGTTTGAGAAATCTGTCACCTGGGTACAGAACCTGCGCATTGGCGCACTGGTACAGGTTGCCGATCATGCCATTCTGGTATGGCCGCTGGCCTTTATTCTCTCGGCGCTGCTGGCCATGGTGGGCTATTTTCTGGTGCGTAAATTTGCACCCGAGGCCGGTGGTTCGGGGATCCCTGAAATTGAAGGTGCGCTGGAAGAGCTGCGCCCGGTGCGCTGGTGGCGCGTATTGCCGGTAAAATTTATCGGCGGCATGGGGACGTTGGGGGCCGGTATGGTGCTCGGTCGTGAAGGGCCGACGGTGCAAATTGGCGGTAACATCGGGCGCATGGTGCTGGATGTCTTTCGTATGCGCAGCGCTGAAGCGCGGCATACCCTGCTGGCAACCGGTGCGGCTGCCGGTCTTTCGGCGGCGTTTAATGCGCCGCTGGCCGGCATCCTGTTCATTCTGGAAGAGATGCGTCCGCAGTTTCGCTATAACCTTGTGTCGATCAAAGCCGTGTTTACCGGCGTTATCATGTCGAGCATTGTGTTTCGTATTTTCAACGGCGAGGCCCCGATTATTGAAGTTGGGAAGCTCTCCAATGCGCCGGTGAATACCCTGTGGCTGTATCTGATCCTTGGGATTATTTTTGGCTGTGTCGGACCGTTGTTCAATACCCTGGTGTTACGCACTCAGGATATGTTTCAGCGGTTCCACGGTGGTGACATTAAAAAATGGGTGCTGATGGGTGGGGCGATCGGCGGCCTGTGTGGGATCCTGGGCTTAATTAAACCGGAAGCCGCAGGCGGTGGGTTCAACCTGATCCCAATCGCCGCCGCGGGCAATTTCAGCGTCGGTATCCTGCTGTTTATTTTTATTGCCCGGGTTATCACCACGCTGCTGTGCTTCTCATCCGGTGCGCCGGGCGGGATTTTTGCCCCGATGCTGGCGCTGGGGACACTGCTCGGTACCGCGTTCGGCATGGCGGCCGCGGCCTCATTTCCGCAGTATCATCTGGAGGCTGGGACGTTTGCCATTGCCGGAATGGGGGCGTTGTTGGCGGCGTCGGTACGTGCGCCACTCACCGGCATCGTGCTGGTGCTGGAGATGACCGATAACTATCAGCTCATTTTGCCAATGATTATTACCTGTCTTGGCGCAACACTATTAGCCCAATTTATGGGCGGAAAGCCGCTATACTCGACTATCCTTGCCCGTACGCTGGCAAAACAGGAAGCGGAGCAGGCGGCGAAAAGCCAGAGTACAGCCGCTGGCGAGAATACTTGAACGAAATACCAGGGTATTAGATAATGGCCTTAACTATTGGGTTATAATTTGCCCAATTGCCAATGTCGTTTGGAGCAAAATATGAGTGATGATGTAGCGCTGCCACTGCAATTTACTGAAGCAGCAGCCAATAAAGTAAAAAGCCTGATCGCTGACGAAGATAACCCGAATCTGAAATTGCGCGTATATATCACCGGCGGTGGTTGCAGCGGTTTCCAGTATGGTTTCACCTTTGATGATCAGGTGAATGATGGCGATATGACTATTGAGAAACAGGGTGTTGGCCTGGTGGTTGACCCGATGAGCCTGCAGTATCTGGTGGGCGGCGCGGTTGACTATACCGAAGGTCTGGAAGGTTCCCGCTTCGTGGTGACTAACCCTAACGCCAAAAGCACCTGCGGGTGTGGTTCTTCTTTCAGCATCTGATTGCTGTCTGCAATACCGATGGTCTGATGGTGTAGGCCCGGTAAGCGTAGCGCCACCGGGCAATGTGCCGGATGGCGGCGTAAACGCCTTATCCGGCCTACATGTTCTGCATCGTTACATCAACGTCCGTTATCATCCAGCGCAAATGTCGGTAGCTTTAAGTGCCAGCGAATAGCGGCCAGTCGAATAACCAGCGTGACAACCATCCCCATCATACTGGCGTTTTCCAGCGGTATTGCGAAAGTATAAAACGCGGTTGCGTGAACAATGCCGCCGATAATGCAGGCCGTGGCATAAATTTCTGTACGTAATATCATCGGCACTTCACGGGCCAACACGTCGCGTATGATCCCACCGCCGACGCCGGTAATGACCCCCATACAAATCGCCACTAGCGGACCGGTTCCGGCGAGAAACGCCTTATTGACGCCAATGCCGACGAACACCGCCAGACCCACGGCGTCCAGCACCGGAAGGATCCATTTAGGCAAACGTCTGGGCTGGCGTACCAATACGATCGTTAGCATACTGGTGATCATGGCAACCACCAGATCGGTAGGATCTTTAACCCAGAATACCGGCCCATGATCCAGGGCCATATCGCGGATCGTGCCGCCACCGACTGCGGTAACCACCCCGAGGACCAGAACGCCGAACGGATCCATACGTAATTTCCCGGCCAGTAATACGCCAGAGATAGCAAATACCGCGGTACCGACAATATCCAGCCAATAGACGAGCATGCTTAAATCCTCACAACACACCTGGTGGGGGGCCGACGCTAATTTATCTGTGAAAGCGCATTACAGAGTTGTTTTGCGGCGAGGATAATACGCGGGCTCGCGCGTTCAAACCAGTCACTATTAAGGATAATAACCGGGATTTTTAACTGTTCTCCCCAGTATTGCTCAATTTTAAGATTTTCGCCCGAACCACCGGTGGCGACGATTGCCTGGGGGGCTCTTGCCAGTACTTGTTCACGGCTGACCTGTGGCCAGGGAACCCGGCTGCCAGCAAAGATGTTTTCTCCCCCGCATACCTCAAGAACCTGGTGTTGAAGGGAGCCTTTTCCACTGGTAAACAGAGGATTTGCACCAAACTGGAGAAACACCCGTTTTTTCGGTTTATTGGCATACTGAGATTTTAGTAAAGCATACTCATCAAGCAATGTTTGCGCGGCCTGTTTTGCTTGCTCAGGCTTGGGGCTCCACGGTGCCAATTGGCGCAGTGCGTCGGCAACTTGCTCGATGGTGACGGCATCCACCCAGATAACCTTAATCCCCAATGCGGTTAGCTGATTCACCTGCCGCTCGGCATTGCCTCCGCGCCAGGCGATGACCAGATCCGGTTTGAGCGCCACGATGCGTTCCAGATTCATGCCTTGCCAGGTGGAGACCTCTTCAATATTTTCGGCCTCGGGCGGATAATTTGAGTAGCTGCTGACGCCAACGGGCGTAATGCCGGCGGCAAAGGCAAGTTCGGTGTTAGCAGGGGAGAGGGAAACCACACGCGGAGCGGCATAAAGCCACGCCGGAAGCGTAAAAAGCAGGGCGACCAGCGCCCTGGAGATGAATTTAGCCATGCGCCAGTTTCTGTACCAGCGCTTCGACCATCAGGCTTGACTGCTTCGCGGCAACCACCAGGAATTCGTCAAAGCTCAGATGGGACTGCTGATCGGCAACGTCGGAGATGGCACGAACCACCACGAACGGAACGTTAAAGTTATGGCAAACATGTGCAATCGCGGTGGCTTCCATTTCTACGGCAATCGCCTGCGGGAAGTTATGCTGAATTTTTGCCAGGCCAACAGAGCCGTTAATGAAGGCGTCGCCGCTAACGATAAGACCACGAACGGCGTTAAGGTTCAGTTCTGCAATGCAGGATTCCGCCGCGGCGATAAGCGCAGGGTCGGCTTTAAAACCTGCCGGGCAGCCCGGTAACTGACCGAATTCATAGCCAAATGCAGTGACGTCAGCGTCGTGATAACGCGCTTCGTCAGAGACCACGATATCGCCGACTTTCAGCGTAGAAGCCAGGCCGCCCGCAGAACCCGTATTAATGATGGCATCCGGTTTGCAGCGTTCCAGCAGCAGCGTGGCGCCCAGCGCCGCAGCCACTTTACCGATGCCCGATTTCAGTAGCGCAACCTCAGTCCCGTTCAGTTGGCCGGTGTAAATTTCACAACCGCCAAGGGTGATAGTCTGACGGTTTTCGATTTTGTCACGCAGCAGCGTAACTTCTTCTTCCATTGCACCAATGATGCCGATTTTCATAGATTTACTCGCGATAAGCCAGATTTGAGGGCATAGTCTATCATGCGCTTAAGGGGTAGCGCATTTCTCAGGCGGGAGAGGACATGGCACAGATCGATTTTCGAAAAAAAATAAACTGGCATCGTCGTTACCGTTCGCCGCAGGGCGCAAAATCTGAGCATGAGATCCTGCGAATTTTCGAAAGCGATCGTGGACGTATTATCAATTCTCCGGCTATCCGCCGACTGCAGCAAAAAACCCAGGTCTTTCCGCTGGAGCGCAACGCCGCAGTGCGGACACGTCTGACGCACTCGATGGAAGTTCAGCAGGTAGGGCGCTACATCGCCAAAGAGATCCTCAGCCGACTGAAAGAGCTAAAACTGTTAGAGCAGTACGGCCTGGATGAATTAACCGGTCCTTTTGAAAGCGTGGTCGAAATGTCCTGCCTGATGCATGACATCGGCAATCCACCGTTTGGTCACTTTGGTGAAGCGGCGATTAACGACTGGTTTCGCCAGCGCCTTTTCCCCGCCGATGCGGAAAGCCAGCCTCTCAGCGACGATCGCTGCCTGATCGCGGCGCTACGTTTGCGTGAAGGTGAAGAGTCGCTCAATGACATTCGCCGCAAGGTGCGTCAGGATCTGTGCCAATTTGAAGGAAATGCGCAGAGTATTCGTCTTGTGCACACTTTGATGCGAATGAATCTAACGTGGGCGCAGGTCGGCGGTATTTTAAAATATACTCGTCCGGCGTGGTGGCGTGGAGAGACGCCAGCAACGCATAACTATTTAATGAAGAAACCGGGCTATTACCTTTCCGAGGAACCGTATATTGAGCGGTTACGTAAAGAGTTATCATTAGCACCTTACAGTCGTTTTCCATTAACCTGGATTATGGAAGCCGCTGACGATATCTCTTATTGCGTGGCCGATCTTGAAGATGCCGTGGAGAAAAGAATCTTCAGTGTCGAGCAACTGTATCATCATCTGTATGAGGCCTGGGGACAACATGAAAAAGGCTCCCTGTTTAGTCAGGTCGTGGAGAACGCGTGGGAAAAATCGCGCTCAAATACATTAAGTCGTAGTACAGAAGATCAGTTCTTTATGTATTTGCGGGTCAACACGCTAAATAAACTTGTGCCCTACGCCGCGCAGCGTTTTATTGATAATTTACCGCAGATTTTTGAGGGTAGCTTTAATCACGCCCTGTTAGAAGACGCCAGCAGCTTCAGCCAATTGCTGGGAGTCTATAAAAATGTGGCGATGAAACATGTATTTAGCCATCCTGATGTCGAGCAACTGGAATTACAGGGGTATCGGGTGATCAGTGGCCTGCTGGAGATTTATCAGCCGTTATTAAAGATGGCGCTTGCCGATTTTTCTACACTTGTTCAAAACGAAAGATTAAAACAGTTCCCCATTGAGTCACGATTATTTCAAAAGCTCTCTACGCGCCATCGACTTGCTTATGTCGAAGTGGTCAGTAAAATATCACCGATGTCTGCCGAGTACCCGGTACTGGAATATTATTATCGCTGCCGCCTGATCCAGGATTATATCAGCGGGATGACCGATTTGTATGCCTGGGATGAATATCGACGGTTGATGGCGGTAGAACAATAAACATCCATTTGTAAAGACGGACAATAAAATTTTACTTTTTCCTTAAAGTTTATTCTGGAACTTAGCGCGATAAAACGACTCTGACGTATACAGCAATTTTGCGTTATCAGTTAATCGAGAATGAAACACATGAAAAAAACCACATTAGCAATGAGTGCACTGGCTCTGAGTTTAGGTTTGGCGTTGTCCCCTCTGTCTGCAACGGCGGCTGAGACTGCGTCTTCAGCAACCACGGCTCAACAGATGCCAAGTCTGGCCCCGATGCTCGAAAAAGTGATGCCATCGGTGGTGAGTATTAATGTCGAGGGGAGCACGACGGTGAATACGCCGCGTATGCCGCGTAATTTCCAGCAGTTCTTTGGGGATAACTCCCCGTTCTGCCAGGACGGTTCTCCGTTCCAGAGTTCCCCATTCTGTCAGGAAGGCGCACCGGGCGCGGGTAATGGCGGCGGTCAGCAGCAGAAATTTATGGCGCTGGGTTCCGGCGTGATTATCGATGCTGCAAAAGGTTATGTTGTGACTAACAACCACGTGGTGGATAACGCCACAGTGATTAAAGTCCAATTGAGCGACGGGCGTAAATTTGACGCGAAGATGGTCGGCAAAGACCCGCGTTCTGACATTGCGCTGATTCAGATTCAGGATCCGAAGAACCTGACTGCAATCAAGTTGGCAGACTCCGATGCGCTGCGCGTGGGTGATTATACCGTGGCGATTGGTAACCCGTTTGGACTCGGTGAAACGGTGACCTCCGGTATTGTTTCTGCACTGGGTCGTAGCGGCCTGAACGCAGAAAACTATGAAAACTTTATCCAGACCGATGCGGCGATCAACCGTGGTAACTCCGGTGGCGCACTGGTCAACCTGAACGGTGAACTGATCGGTATTAACACCGCGATCCTCGCGCCGGACGGTGGCAATATCGGTATCGGTTTTGCTATCCCAAGCAACATGGTGAAAAACCTGACCTCGCAGATGGTTGAGTTCGGTCAGGTGAAACGCGGTGAGCTGGGAATTATGGGGACAGAGCTGAGCTCTGAGCTGGCGAAAGCGATGAAAGTGGATGCCCAGCGTGGGGCATTCGTCAGCCAGGTGATGCCGAACTCTTCCGCAGCGAAGGCGGGTATTAAAGCCGGTGACGTGATTACCTCGCTGAACGGTAAGCCGATCAGCAGCTTCGCCGCGCTGCGTGCGCAGGTGGGTACGATGCCGGTAGGCAGCAAAATCAGCCTTGGCCTGCTGCGTGACGGTAAACCTGTGACGGTGAATCTGGAACTACAGCAGAGCAGCCAGACTCAGGTTGATTCCAGCTCCATCTTCAAAGGTATTGAAGGGGCGGATATGAGCAACAAAGGCCAGGACAAAGGTGTCGTGGTCAGCGATGTAAAACCAAAAACGCCGGCAGCGATGATTGGCCTGAAGAAAGGGGATGTAATTATCGGAGCTAACCAGCAGCCGGTGAAAAACATTGCCGAACTGCGCAAAATCCTCGACAGCAAACCGGCTGTTCTGGCGCTGAATATTCAGCGTGGTGACAGCTCCATCTATCTGTTGATGCAGTAAGCCTCTCTAAACCCCTTCCCGGCAGCGGGGAGGGGTTTCTTTTTGTGAACCCTCCCACAACTCCATACTTCTCTCCTTCAGTTTGTGCATCTGCACAATGCCGCCGATTATTATCTTCCTTATGCTGAGCATTGCTCACAGGAGGGGTTTATGGCTGGCTGGCATCTTGATACCAAAATGGCGCAGGATATTGTGGCGCGCACGATGCGCATCATCGATACCAATATCAACGTAATGGATGCCCGTGGGCGGATCATTGGTAGCGGCGATCGCGAGCGTATTGGTGAATTGCACGAAGGTGCACTGCTGGTGCTTTCACAGGGCCGGGTGGTAGACATTGACGATGCAGTCGCGAAGCATTTGCACGGTGTACGACAGGGGATAAACCTGCCGCTACGACTCGAAGGTGAAATTGTTGGCGTCATTGGCTTAACCGGCGAGCCGAAGCATCTGCGCAAATACGGCGAGCTGGTGTGTATGACCGCCGAAATGATGCTGGAGCAGTCGCGTCTGATGCACCTGCTGGCGCAGGACAGCCGTCTGCGTGAAGAGCTGGTCATGAACCTGATTCAGGCGGAGGAAAATACGCCCGCGCTGATGGAATGGGCACAGCGTTTAGGCATTGATTTGAACCAGCCGCGCGTGGTAGCGGTGCTGGAAGTCGATAGCGGCCAACTGGGCGTTGACAGCGCGATGGCAGAACTGCAGCAGCTACAGAATGCATTGACCACGCCAGAGCGTAACAACCTGATTGCGATTGTGTCACTGACCGAGATGGTGGTGCTGAAACCCGCTCTTAATCAGTTTGGCCGTTGGGACGCGGAAGATCACCGCAAGCGTGTAGAGCAGCTTATCGCTCGCATGAAAGAGAACGGACAGCTGCGTTTTCGCGTGTCGCTGGGTAATTTCTTTACTGGACCAGGTAGCATTGCCCGTTCTTACCGCACGGCGCGGACGACGATGATGGTCGGTAAGCAGCGTATGCCGGAAAACCGCAGCTATTTCTATCAGGATTTGATGCTGCCGGTGTTACTGGACAGCCTGCGCGGCGGCTGGCAGGCCAACGAGCTGGCGCGTCCGCTGGTACGGCTAAAAGCAATGGATAACAATGGGTTACTGCGTCGGACGTTAGCGGCATGGTTTCGCCATAACGTGCAGCCGCTGGCGACGTCAAAAGCGTTGTTTATCCACCGCAATACGCTGGAATATCGTCTGAATCGTATCTCTGAGCTTACCGGGTTGGATTTGGGAAATTTCGACGACAGGTTATTGCTGTATGTGGCGTTACAGCTGGATGAACAGCATTGATTGATTGCCTGATGGCGCTACGCTTATCAGGCAAAATGCCGGGTGGCGGCTTCGCCTTACCCGGCCTACGAATACATCCACCCACGGTTATTTACGCGTCAGTTTTTCCAGATCGGATTCAATTTCGCTGATCTTGTTGGTGACGACGCTTTCCAGATGTCGTAAGTCATCGAGGATCTTGCGTTTGAGATCGACTTCACTGCGATCGCGCTGGCAGATCTGATCCAGTTCATCAATCACATAGCGCAGGTTCGGGCTGATTTCCTGCACCTCTTTGTAACCCTGGCCGATACCATCGGCAACCACGGTTTTACGCTGACGGGGATACTTAAACTTAACGCTCTTGGCAAAAAACTCGCCTTTATCCTTCTGGAAATAGATTTTCAGGATATCGTTGTTGGCTTCTTGCCGCAGGCTGTAACGATCGATCTCTTCAGGATTGGTAATGCCCAGACTTTTCAGATTGTCATACATAGCGGTACCCTTAAGCTCACTATAACCATTGAATAATTAACGAAAAGCCTTGTTTATGCCACTCGCCGATGTAAAAAAAGCGGGCTAAGCCCGCTTTTTCAAATTGCCGTTAGTCGATGGTACGCAATAGCTCGTTAATTCCGACTTTGCCACGCGTTTTGGCGTCGACTTTCTTGACGATTACCGCGCAGTACAGGCTGTACTTACCGTCTTTCGACGGCAGATTTCCCGATACCACAACCGAACCCGCCGGAACGCGGCCATAGAAAACTTCGCCGGTTTCGCGGTCGTAGATTTTGGTGCTCTGGCCCAGGTATACGCCCATGGAGATAACGGAGCCTTCTTCGACGATCACGCCTTCTACCACTTCAGAACGCGCACCAATGAAGCAGTTGTCTTCGATGATGGTTGGGTTCGCCTGTAACGGTTCCAGCACGCCACCGATACCAACGCCACCGGACAGGTGAACGTTTTTACCGATTTGTGCACATGAGCCGACGGTTGCCCAGGTATCCACCATGGAGCCTTCATCAACGTAAGCACCGATGTTGACGTAAGACGGCATCAGGACGGTGTTACGTGCGATATAGGCACCCTGGCGCACGGCAGCAGGGGGAACTACGCGGAAGCCTTCTTTCTGGAAGCGCGCTTCGTCGTAGTTGGCGAATTTCATCGGGACTTTATCGAAATAGCGGCTTTCTGCGCCATCGATAACCTGGTTGTCGTTAATACGAAAAGAGAGCAGTACCGCTTTCTTCAGCCACTGATGTGTGACCCACTGACCCTCAATCTTTTCTGCAACACGCAGCGCACCGGAATCCAGCAGAGAAATAACCTGATTTACCGCTTCACGGGTTACGGTATCTACATTTGCCGGAGTAATTTCGGCGCGGCGCTCGAAAGCGGACTCAATAACGTTCTGTAACTGCTGCATTGTTAAACTCTTTCCATAATAAATAAACACATCACCCTTTATCGTTTGGATTGAGGGCCTCTGTCAACCGTTGATGTACTTCCTGCTGCAGCGCATTATTAAGGGCGCGCCGGTCGGCCGTTGCGATTATGAATAAATCTTCTACTCGCTCGCCAATGGTTGTAATTCGGGCGCCATGCAGCGAAATTCCCAGATCGGCAAAAATCTGTCCGACCCGCGCCAGCAGGCCGGGCTGGTCGAGCGCGATAAGCTCGAGGAATGATTTTCGGTCGGTATGAGTCGGTAGAAAAGTCACCTCGGTCTCGACGGTAAAGTGACGTAGTTTTGCTGGTTGGCGGCGCGGTTGTGGTGGCTGCCAACTTCGTTGGGTGATCGCCTGCTCCAGCCCTGAACGGATGGCGTCGTGGCGGTCCGACGACAGCGGACTGCCGTCCGGCTCCAGCACGATAAATGTATCCATCGCCATGTTATCGCGAGTGGTGAAAATTTGCGCATCGTGGACGCTAAGATTTCGCCGATCCAGTTCGGCACAAACCGCGGCAAACAGATAGGGACGGTCCGGACTCCAGATGAAAATCTCCGTTCCGCCGCGCGTGGCCTGTGGGCTGAGTAAGATCAGCGGCTTGCTCATGTCGTGCTGCAGTAGATGGCGCGCATGCCAGGCCAGCTGGTTTGGGCTGTGGCGCACGAAATAGTTGGCGCGGCAGCGCGACCAGATATGGTGCAGCGCTTCTTCATCAATGTTGTCCATGCGCAGCAGCGCCAGCGCCTGCAGCTGGTGATGACGCACGCGTTCGCGCATATCCGGCGTGTTTTGCATGCCGCGACGTAGCTGTTTTTCGGTAGCGAAGTACAGCTCGCGCAACAGGCTTTGTTTCCAGCTGTTCCACAGCGTTTCGTTGGTGGCGCAAATGTCCGCCACCGTCAGGCACACCAGGAAGCGCAGGCGGTGTTCCGTTTGCACTTCTTCGGCGAACTGCTTGATGACTTCGGGGTCCTGAATATCGCGGCGCTGGGCGGTAACCGACATCAGCAGATGCTGGCGGACCAGCCAGGCGACCAACTGTGTTTCGCGGGAATTCAGCCCGTGCAGTTCGGCAAACTTGAGGACATCCTGAGCACCGAGAACCGAGTGGTCGCCGCCGCGACCTTTGGCGATATCGTGGAACAGCGCGGCAATCAGAATCAGCTCCGGCTGGCGCAGACGCGGCCAGAGATCGACACACAGCGGGTGATGCTGACGGGTCTCTTCTTTGGCAAAGCTTTCCAGCTTTAGCATCACGCGAATCGTGTGTTCATCCACCGTATAGGCATGAAACAGGTCAAACTGCATTTGGCCGACAATGTGCGACCACTGCGGCATATAGGCCCACAGCACACTGTGACGATGCATAGGCAGCAGGCCACGGCTCACCGCCCCCGGATGGCGTAACATGCTGAGAAACAGTGAACGCGCCTCCGGGATGTAGCACAGCGGTTGTGTCAGATGGCGGCGGGCATGGCGCAAATGGCGCAGCGTAGTGGAGTAAATCCCGGTGATCGCGCTATTGCGCACCATGGTGTAAAACATCCGCAGAATGGCTTCCGGTTCGCGGATAAACAGATCGTCGTTACGCAAATCAATTAACGTGCCGCGTAGCTGAAAGTCGTCATCGATCGGGCGCGGCTTTTCATCTGCGGATAGAGCGAGGATGGCCTCATCAAACAGCTGAAGTAGCATGTGGTTCAGCTCACTGACCCTGCGCGTGACGCGAAAATAGTCTTTCATCATCCGTTCGATAGGCTCGTTGCCTTCACCGCCGTAGTGTAGCCGTTGCGCGACGCTAAGCTGACGGTCAAACAGTAGACGGTTATCGTAACGCGTGACTTCCAGATGCAGTGCGAAGCGAATGCGCCAGAGGATGTGCAGACACTCATTCAGTTCAGCACGTTCTGCCAGCGTCAAGAAGCCGAATCCAACCATCTCATCCAGCGACGTGGCGCCAAAGTGGCGGCGGGCTACCCACTGGAGGGTGTGGATATCGCGCAGGCCGCCGGGGCTACTTTTGATATCCGGTTCCAGATTGTAGCTGGTGCCGTGATAGCGCTGGTGGCGCAGGTTCTGCTCTTCCACTTTGGCGGCGTAAAATTTATCGGAGGGCCAGAAGCCTTCGCTAAAAATATGTTTTTGTAGCTCAAGAAACAGCGCCACGTCGCCAATCAGCAGGCGTGTTTCAATCAGGTTAGTGGCGACGGTTAAATCGGACAGGCCTTCCAGCAGACACTCTTCCAGCGTACGCACGCTGTGCCCCACCTCCAGTCTCACATCCCACAACAGGGTTAGCAGTTCGCCGACTTTCTCGGCCTGCGCATCAGGCAGTTTTTTACGACTCAGAATCAGCAGGTCGATATCGGAAAGCGGGTGCAGTTCGCCACGCCCATAGCCGCCGACGGCGACCAGCGCCAGATCGGCTATTTGACCGAAACCGGCTTCAATCCACAGGCGTTGCAGCAGTTGGTCAATAAACTCGGTGCGCGCTTCGATCAACTGCTCTGCGGAAATACCACTGTCAAAGGCTTCACCTAACCAGTTCTGAAACGAATCGATATGCGTTTTAATGCCGCTACAGTTGAGATCGTGCTGAGGCCAGGTTCCCGGGTTTTGCGGTTGGCCCGGCAGGGTGGGGAGGGCAGTATTTGCGTGTTGTTCAGGAAGAGTATTCATTGTGCGCCACCCATAAAAAAGCCGGATGACGCTTACGCTTATCCGGCCTACGGGAGAGTGCCATTTGTAGGCCTGATAAGCGACAGCGCCATCAGGCAAAACATTATTCGCCGTGTGTGATGACCGCCGGGATAGTGTCATCCTTGCGTAACGTCAGAATTTCACAACCGTTTTCCGTCACCACAATAGTATGCTCGTACTGTGCAGACAAGCTACGGTCTTTGGTTTTTACCGTCCAGCCGTCTTTCATGGTGCGGATACGATAATCACCGGCGTTGAGCATCGGTTCAACGGTGAAGGTCATGCCCGGTTGCAGCACTACGCCGCCATCGTCTGCATCGTAGTGCAGAACCTGAGGTTCTTCATGGAAGCCGCGACCGATGCCGTGGCCGCAGTATTCGCGTACCACAGAGAAGCCTTCGCCTTCCGCGTATTTCTGAATGGCTGCGCCTAGTGTGCGCAGACGAATACCCGGTTTTATCATCCGCAGCGCCAGATACAGGCTTTCCTGCGTGACGCGGCACAGACGCTCGCCCAGAATCGTCGGCTTGCCGACGATAAACATTTTGGAGGTATCACCGTGGAACTCGTCTTTAATCACGGTAACGTCGATGTTGACGATATCGCCGTCTTTCAGGTGCTTGGCGTCGTCCGGGATCCCGTGGCATACCACTTCATTAATGGAGATGCAGACGGATTTCGGATAACCGTGATAACCCAGGCACGCGGAGATCGCCTGCTGCTCGTTCACGATGTAGTCATTGCAGATACGATCCAATTCGCCGGTGCTGACGCCCGGTTTGATAAACGGTTCGATCATTTCCAGCACTTCGGCGGCCAGACGACCAGCGACGCGCATTTTTTCGATTTCTTCAGGGGTCTTGATTGAGATAGCCATAAATTCTGTCCATCAGTGTCGATGATTTCGACAATAATTGTGTAAGTGCTGCTAATGGTATCAGTCAGGGGTGTACCCTGCCAAATTGAGAATCATTAACAGCACAGACCGCCAACTATTATTGGTGTCTATGGCGTATTTGTGGTATAAAGCGCGCCGGACTTCCGATCCATTCGAAGACTACACACGATGGACGGGAGCGACAAATCTCACTTTGTGTAACAACACACACGTATCGACACATATTCCGGGGTGCCCTTTGGGGTCGGTAATATGGGATGCGTGGAGGCTTAACCCCAACTTTTATATATAGAGGTTTTAATCATGGCAACTGTTTCCATGCGCGACATGCTCAAGGCTGGTGTTCACTTCGGTCACCAGACCCGTTACTGGAACCCGAAAATGAAGCCTTTCATCTTCGGTGCGCGTAACAAAGTTCACATCATCAACCTTGAGAAAACTGTACCGATGTTCAACGAAGCTCTGGCTGAACTGAACAAGATCTCTGCTCGTAAAGGTAAAATCCTTTTCGTTGGTACTAAACGCGCTGCAAGCGAAGCGGTGAAAGAAGCTGCTAACAACTGCGACCAGTTCTTCGTGAACCATCGCTGGTTGGGCGGCATGCTGACTAACTGGAAAACCGTTCGTCAGTCCATCAAACGTCTGAAAGATCTGGAAACTCAGTCTCAGGACGGTACTTTCGAAAAGCTGACCAAGAAAGAAGCGCTGATGCGCACCCGTGAGCTTGAGAAACTGGAAAACAGCCTGGGCGGTATCAAAGACATGGGCGGTCTGCCGGACGCTCTGTTCGTAATCGATGCTGACCACGAGCACATTGCTATCAAAGAAGCAAACAACCTGGGTATCCCGGTATTTGCAATCGTTGATACCAACTCTGATCCGGACGGTGTTGACTTCGTTATCCCGGGTAACGACGACGCAATCCGTGCTGTGACCCTGTACCTGGGCGCTGTAGCTACTACCGTTCGTGAAGGCCGTTCTCAGGATCTGGCTTCCCAGGCGGAAGAAAGCTTCGTAGAAGCTGAATAATAAGGCACGCTCGTTAGAGCCCCCTTATAAACCAGGTTGTATCACGTTTGGTTAGGGGCCCTTTAGGCCCCTTTTTCACTTTTAAATCTGTGCGGTTTGACGCCGGGCAGATCAAATCTTCCGAGGATTTTAGAATGGCTGAAATTACCGCATCCCTGGTAAAAGAGCTGCGTGAGCGTACCGGCGCAGGCATGATGGATTGCAAAAAAGCACTGACTGAAGCTAATGGCGACATCGAGCTGGCAATCGAAAACATGCGTAAATCTGGTGCGATCAAAGCGGCGAAAAAAGCAGGCAACGTTGCTGCTGATGGCGTGATCAAAACCAAAATCGACGGCAACTACGGCATCATTCTGGAAGTTAACTGCCAGACTGACTTCGTTGCTAAAGATGGTGGTTTCCAGGCATTTGCAGACAAAGTTCTGGATGCTGCAATCGCGGGCAAAATCACTGACGTTGACGTTCTGAAAGCACAGTTCGAAGAAGAACGTGTTGCGCTGGTTGCTAAAATCGGTGAGAACATCAACATCCGTCGTGTTGCTTCCATCGAAGGCGACGTACTGGGTTCATACCAGCACGGTGCGCGTATCGGTGTTCTGGTTGCGGCTAAAGGCGCAGACGAAGAGCTGGTTAAACAGCTGGCAATGCACATTGCTGCAAGCAAGCCTGAATTCGTTAAGCCAGAAGACGTATCTGCTGAAGTGGTAGAGAAAGAATACCAGGTTCAGCTGGATATCGCGATGCAGTCTGGTAAGCCGAAAGAAATCGCAGAGAAAATGGTTGAAGGCCGCATGAAGAAATTCACCGGCGAAGTTTCTCTGACGGGTCAGCCTTTCGTTATGGATCCGAGCAAATCTGTTGCTCAGCTGCTGAAAGAGCACAACGCTGACGTAACAGGCTTCATCCGCTTTGAAGTGGGTGAAGGCATCGAGAAAGTTGAGACTGACTTTGCAGCAGAAGTTGCTGCGATGTCCAAGCAGTCTTAATTTTTTAAAGGAGCCGCCTGAGGGCGGCTTCTTTTTGTGTCTGGCTTGTAAATTCAGCGAACCGCTATAGTGGCTACGTTGAAAAGCGACATACAATGTCGCTGGTATTAACTCATCTCATTCGTTGACAGTCTCAGGAAAGAAACATGGCTACCAATGCAAAACCCGTCTACAAACGTATTCTGCTTAAGTTAAGTGGCGAAGCGCTGCAAGGTTCAGAAGGCTTCGGTATTGATGCAAGCATACTTGACCGTATGGCTCAGGAAATCAAAGAACTGGTTGAGCTGGGTATTCAGGTTGGCGTAGTGATTGGTGGCGGTAACCTGTTCCGTGGTGCTGGTCTGGCGAAAGCGGGAATGAACCGCGTTGTGGGCGACCACATGGGCATGTTGGCCACCGTAATGAACGGTCTGGCAATGCGCGATGCGCTTCACCGCGCCTATGTGAACGCTCGCCTGATGTCCGCAATTCCTTTGAACGGTGTGTGCGATAACTACAGCTGGGCGGAGGCTATCAGCCTGCTGCGCAACAACCGTGTTGTTATCCTGGCGGCCGGTACCGGCAACCCGTTCTTCACGACAGACTCTGCAGCCTGCCTGCGCGGTATTGAAATTGAAGCTGATGTAGTGCTGAAAGCCACCAAAGTTGACGGCGTATTTACCGCAGATCCAGCGCAAGATCCAACCGCGACCATGTACGAACAACTGACCTATACTGAAGTTCTGGATAAAGAACTGAAAGTGATGGATCTGGCGGCGTTCACGCTGGCTCGTGACCACAAATTGCCTATTCGTGTCTTCAACATGAACAAACCGGGCGCGCTGCGCCGTGTGGTGATGGGTGAAAAAGAAGGGACGTTAATCACGGAATAATTCCCGTTGCGGCTAAATGCAGGTAATATTCTGCTTTAATGTCGCGGGATACGTCCCTCAAAATTAATCAAGACTATACTTGTCGCATCTTGCGTGGTGGAGATGGTCTGACTGAAACAAGCTTTCAAGGATTCGTAACGTGATCAACGAAATCAGAAAAGATGCTGAAGTACGCATGGACAAATGCGTCGAAGCATTCAAAAATCAAATCAGCAAAATTCGCACGGGTCGTGCTTCTCCCAGCCTGCTGGATGGCATTATCGTGGAATATTACGGCACGCCAACTCCGCTGCGTCAGCTGGCAAGCGTAACGGTTGAAGATTCCCGTACTCTGAAAATCAACGTGTTTGACCGTTCTATGGGCCCGGCCGTTGAGAAAGCGATTATGGCTTCTGACCTCGGTTTGAACCCAAGCTCTGCGGGTTCTGACATCCGCGTTCCGCTGCCGCCGCTGACCGAAGAACGTCGTAAAGATCTGACCAAGATCGTGCGTGGCGAAGCAGAAGGCGCGCGTGTTGCCGTGCGTAACGTTCGTCGTGATGCTAACGACAAAGTGAAAGCGCTGTTGAAAGATAAAGAGATCAGCGAAGATGACGATCGCCGTTCTCAGGACGACGTGCAGAAAATGACTGACGCCGCTATCAAGAAAGTGGATGCGGCGCTGGCAGAGAAAGAAGCGGAACTGATGCAGTTCTGATTCGCCTGTACGCTTAAAACGCCGCTCAGAAGGTCTGCAAAGGCTGGATGGCGGCGTTTTGCTTTTTTCTGTCTATCCCCTAAAGGGTAAAATTCTTCAGGATGTCTGATGAAGCAATTAACCATTCTCGGCTCAACCGGCTCTATTGGTTGTAGTACGCTGGATGTCGTACGCCATAATCCGGAATCGTTTCGTGTTACTGCGCTGGTCGCGGGTAAAAATGTTGCCCGTATGGTCGAGCAGTGCCTGGAGTTCTCTCCCCGCTATGCAGTAATGGATGATGAAACAAGCGCTGCGCAGGTGAAAGCGGCTCTGCTGGAGCAGGGAAGTCGTACCGAGGTGATGAGCGGACAACAGGCGGCCTGTGATATGGCTGCGCTGGATGATGTCGATCAGGTGATGGCCGCGATTGTCGGCGCGGCGGGGCTGCTGCCTACGCTGGCGGCAATCCGTGCAGGCAAAAGCATTTTACTGGCGAATAAAGAGTCGCTGGTGACCTGCGGTCGTTTGTTTATGGATGACGTGAAGCGCCACAAAGCGCAGCTTTTGCCGGTAGATAGCGAACATAACGCGATTTTTCAGAGTTTACCCCAACCTATTCAGCACAATCTGGGATACGCTGACCTTGAGCAAAATGGCGTCATGTCCATTCTGCTTACCGGGTCTGGTGGCCCTTTCCGTGAAACGCCATTGCACGATCTGGTGTCAATGACCCCCGATCAAGCATGCCGTCACCCGAACTGGTCGATGGGACGAAAAATCTCCGTCGACTCTGCCACTATGATGAATAAAGGTCTGGAATACATTGAAGCGCGCTGGTTGTTTAATGCCAGTGCAAGCCAGATGGAAGTGCTGATTCATCCACAGTCGGTGATTCATTCGATGGTTCGGTATCAGGATGGTAGCGTTCTGGCACAACTGGGTGAGCCTGATATGCGCACGCCTATTGCCCATACTATGGCATGGCCGGAACGCGTCACATCTGGTGTGAAGCCTGTCGACTTTTGCAAACTGAGCGCGTTGACGTTTTCCGCGCCGGATTACCAACGCTATCCGTGCCTGAAACTGGCGATGGATGCGTTTGAGCAAGGGCAAGCGGCGACTACCGCGCTGAACGCTGCGAATGAAATTACCGTTGCCGCATTTCTGGCGCAACAAATTCGATTTACCGATATTGCCGAGCTCAATTTATCCGTACTGGATAAGATGGATTTGCAGGAACCCCAGAACGTTGATGACGTGTTGAGGGTTGATGCCGTTGCGCGGGACGTCGCCAGAAAACAAGTGATGCGACTCTCAAGCTGATGATAATCCCTCTACAGAGATTCGTGCTATTTGTTAGCGTTGGGCTTCAGTGATATAGTCTGCGCCACCCGATCGCTGGTATTGGCATTTTTTCGGTCGGGTAAGCCGTGGTTTGACACGGCTTTTTTGTGTAGAGGCTTCAGTATTCCTGAGTACCGTAAAATCCTTTCAGGGACTAAAAACGCGTTATGTTGTCTGCAACTCAACCATTAAGCGAAAATTTGCCAGCACATGGCTGTCGCCATGTAGCCATTATTATGGATGGCAATGGCCGCTGGGCGAAAAAGCAAGGGAAGATTCGCGCCTTTGGGCATAAGGCCGGAGCAAAATCCGTCCGCCGGGCTGTCTCTTTTGCTGCCAATAACGGTATTGATGCGTTAACGCTGTATGCCTTTAGCAGTGAGAACTGGAACCGACCTGCGCAGGAAGTGAGCGCGTTAATGGAATTATTCGTGTGGGCACTTGATAGTGAAGTGAAAAACCTGCATCGCCATAACGTTCGTCTGCGTATTATCGGGGATATCAGTCGATTTAACTCACGTTTGCAAGAACGGATTCGCAAGTCGGAAGCGCTTACAGCCCAGAATACGGGGTTAACGCTGAATATTGCTGCGAATTACGGCGGACGTTGGGACATTGTCCAGGGAGTCAGGCAACTGGCGCAACAGGTGCAAGACGGTCTGCTGCGCCCTGAGCAAATTGACGAAGAAATGCTTGGTCAGCAAGTTTGTATGAATGAACTGGCTCCTGTGGATTTAGTGATAAGGACTGGGGGAGAGCATCGCATCAGTAATTTTTTGCTGTGGCAAATTGCCTATGCTGAACTTTACTTTACGGATGTTCTCTGGCCCGATTTCGATGAACAAGACTTTGAAGGTGCGCTGCATGCCTTTGCTAATCGAGAGCGTCGTTTCGGCGGGACCGAACCCGGTGATGAAAAAGCCTGATGGGGGTCGCTTTTGCTGAAGTATCGCCTGATTTCTGCTTTTGTTTTAATACCCGTTGTCATCGCGGCGCTGTTTTTATTGCCGCCGGTGGGGTTCGCCATTGTTACGCTGGTCGTATGTATGTTGGCCGCGTGGGAGTGGGGACAGTTAAGCGGTTTCACCACTCGCACACAGCGAGTCTGGCTGGCGGTTCTGTGCGGGCTTTTGCTGGCACTGATGCTGTTTTTACTGCCTGAATATCATCATAATATTCATCAGCCGTTGGTCGAAGTGTCGCTTTGGGCGTCATTGGGCTGGTGGGGCGTTGCACTATTGCTGGTGTTATTTTACCCAGGTTCGGCGACTGTCTGGCGTAATTCAAAGATATTACGCATCATTTTCGGCATCTTAACCATTATCCCTTTCTTTTGGGGAATGCTGGCGCTACGTGCCTGGCATTATGATGAGAATCATTATAGTGGCGCAGTATGGCTGCTGTATGTCATGATCCTCGTCTGGGGAGCGGATTCCGGTGCGTATATGTTTGGCAAGTTATTTGGTAAACATAAACTGGCGCCGAAGGTTTCTCCGGGTAAAACCTGGCAAGGTTTTATTGGCGGACTCGCCACTGCGGCTGTGATCTCATGGGGTTATGGTATGTGGGCGAATCTTGATGTCGCGCCTGTCACCTTGCTCATTTGCTCTATTGTTGCGGTCCTGGCCTCGGTGCTGGGTGACTTGACTGAGAGTATGTTTAAGCGTGAAGCAGGTATTAAGGACAGTGGTCACTTAATCCCAGGGCACGGCGGCATTCTGGATCGTATTGATAGTCTGACGGCTGCGGTACCGGTCTTTGCTTGCTTGCTGTTACTGGTTTTCAGGACGCTTTAACGGATGGTCTTATGCTGAGTATTCTCTGGAATCTGGCTGCATTCATCGTCGCACTCGGTGTGCTTATCACCGTGCATGAATTTGGTCATTTCTGGGTTGCCCGGCGCTGTGGTGTTCGCGTTGAGCGTTTTTCCATTGGTTTTGGAAAGGCGCTGTGGCGGCGCACTGATAGATTGGGTACCGAATACGTCATCGCCCTGATCCCTCTCGGCGGCTACGTCAAAATGCTGGATGAGCGTGCAGAACCGGTGGTGCCGGAACTGCGCCACCACGCGTTCAACAACAAAACGGTTGGGCAGCGTGCGGCCATTATTGCCGCAGGTCCGATTGCAAACTTCCTTTTCGCTATTTTTGCTTACTGGCTGGTGTTTATCATCGGCGTCCCTGGTGTTCGTCCGGTTGTGGGTGAAATAACACCCAACTCGATTGCCGCACAGGCGCAAATTCAGCCAGGTACGGAACTAAAAGCGGTTGATGGTATCGAAACCCCTGATTGGGATACCGTGAGATTGCAGCTGGTCGCTAAAATTGGCGATGAGCAGACCATTCTTAGCGTGGCGCCGTTTGGCAGCAACCAGCGACAGGACAAAACGCTGGATTTGCGCCAATGGGCATTTGAGCCAGACAAACAGGATCCCGTTACGAGTTTAGGGATTCGTCCACGCGGTCCGCAGATTGAACCGGTGCTGTCAGAAGTACAGGTTAACTCCGCAGCAAGTAAGGCGGGTTTGCAAGCTGGCGACAGGATCGTTAAAGTCAATGGTCAGCCGCTCACGCAATGGATGACGTTCGTGACGCTGGTGCGTGATAATCCGAATAAGCCGTTAGCGCTAGAAATTGAAAGGCAGGGGAGTTCCTTGTCTTTGACGTTAACTCCGGACTCAAAACCGGGTAACGGTCAGGAAGAGGGATTTGCGGGTGTCGTGCCTAAAATTATTCCTCTGCCTGATGAGTATAAGACTGTACGCCAGTATGGACCATTCGGCGCCATCCTCGAAGCCTCGGATAAAACGTGGCAGTTGATGAAGTTGACGGTCAGTATGCTGGGAAAATTGATTACCGGTGATGTGAAACTGAACAACCTCAGTGGGCCGATTTCTATCGCCCAGGGGGCTGGGATGTCAGCGGAGTTCGGGGGGATTTATTACCTGATGTTCCTTGCGCTTATCAGCGTGAACTTAGGGATAATTAACCTGTTTCCGTTGCCCGTTCTTGACGGGGGGCATCTGCTGTTCCTGGCGATTGAAAAGCTGAAGGGCGGTCCGGTATCCGAGCGGGTTCAAGACTTTAGTTATCGCATTGGCTCGATTTTGCTAGTGTTGTTAATGGGGCTTGCACTTTTCAATGATTTCTCTCGGTTGTAAGAGAGTGTTAGGAAGAACGCATAATAACGATGGCGATGAAAAAGTTGCTCATAGCGTCGCTGCTGTTTAGCAGCGCCACCGTATACGGTGCTGAAGGGTTCGTCGTGAAGGACATTCATTTCGAAGGCCTACAGCGAGTCGCCGTTGGTGCGGCTCTCCTCAGTATGCCGGTGCGCACAGGCGACACGGTTAATGATGAAGATATCAGTAATACCATTCGTGCTCTGTTCGCCACCGGTAACTTTGAGGATGTCCGCGTCCTGCGCGATGGTGATACCCTTCTGGTTCAGGTAAAAGAACGCCCGACGATTGCCAGCATCACTTTCTCCGGTAACAAATCGGTTAAAGATGACATGCTGAAGCAAAACCTCGAGGCGTCTGGCGTGCGTGTTGGCGAGTCTCTCGATCGCACCACGCTTGCCGATATCGAAAAAGGCCTGGAAGATTTTTACTATAGCGTCGGTAAGTACAGCGCCAGTGTGAAAGCGGTGGTGACGCCGTTGCCGCGTAACCGCGTTGACCTCAAACTGGTGTTCCAGGAAGGTGTCTCGGCGAAGATCCAACAGATCAATATCGTCGGTAACCATGCCTTTACAACCGACGAATTGATCTCTCACTTCCAACTGCGCGATGAAGTGCCGTGGTGGAACGTGGTGGGCGATCGTAAATACCAGAAACAGAAACTGGCGGGCGACCTTGAAACCCTGCGTAGTTACTATCTGGATCGCGGCTATGCTCGCTTCAATATCGACTCCACGCAGGTCAGCCTGACGCCGGATAAGAAAGGTATCTACATCACCGTCAACATTACTGAAGGCGAGCAGTACAAGCTTTCTGGGGTACAGGTGAGCGGTAACCTGGCTGGACACTCTGCCGAAATTGAGAGCCTGACGAAAATCGAACCGGGTGAACTCTATAACGGCACCAAAGTGACCAAAATGGAAGATGATATCAAGAAGCTTCTGGGTCGCTATGGTTATGCCTACCCGCGCGTACAGTCGCAGCCTGAAATCAACGATGCCGATAAGACGGTTAAATTGCGCGTAAACGTGGATGCGGGTAACCGTTTCTATGTGCGTAAGATCCGCTTTGAAGGTAACGATACCTCTAAAGACTCCGTCCTGCGTCGTGAAATGCGCCAGATGGAAGGTGCCTGGCTGGGTAGCGATCTGGTCGATCAGGGTAAAGAGCGTCTGAATCGTCTGGGCTATTTCGAAACAGTCGACACCGATACTCAGCGTATTCCGGGCAGTCCGGATCAGGTTGATGTGGTCTACAAGGTGAAAGAACGTAACACCGGTAGCTTTAACTTCGGCGTCGGGTACGGTACCGAAAGCGGCGTGAGCTTCCAGGCGGGCGTTCAGCAGGATAACTGGTTAGGTACCGGGTATTCTGTTGGTATTAACGGCACCAAAAACGATTACCAGACCTATACTGAATTGTCTGTGACCAACCCGTACTTCACCGTGGATGGTGTGAGCCTTGGTGGCCGCGTCTTCTATAACGACTTTGAAGCGGATGACGCAGACCTGTCTGACTACACCAACAAAAGTTATGGTACAGACGTCACACTGGGCTTCCCGATCAACGAATACAACACGTTGCGTGCGGGCCTGGGTTACGTGCATAACTCCTTGTCTAACATGGATCCACAGGTTGCAATGCAACGTTATCTGGTTTCCATGGGTGAAGATCCTGATGCGGATAGCTTCAAATCAGACGATTTCACCTTCAACTACGGTTGGACGTATAACAAGCTGGACCGTGGCTATTTCCCAACGGAAGGTACGCGTATTAACCTGAACGGTAAAGTCACCGTTCCGGGTTCTGATAACGAATACTACAAAGCGACGTTGGATACCGCGACCTACGTACCGATTGATGACGACCATAAATGGGTTGTTCTGGGTCGTACTAAGTGGGGTTATGGTGATGGATTAAGCGGCAAAGAAATGCCGTTCTATGAGAACTTCTATGCCGGTGGCTCCAGCACCGTGCGTGGCTTCCAGTCCAACACCATTGGTCCAAAAGCCGTCTATTTACCAGCAAATCGTTATAATGATGATGACGATTATGACAACGAATGTGACACCACCAATACGTCACCGTGTAAATCAGACGATGCAGTGGGCGGTAACGCCATGGCTGTCGCCAGCCTGGAGTTTATTACCCCAACGCCGTTTATTAGCGACAAGTATGCTAACTCGGTCCGTACCTCCTTCTTCTGGGATATGGGTACCGTCTGGGATACCAACTGGGATTCTGCGAAGTATTCTGGCTATCCAGACTACAGCGATCCGAACAATATCCGTATGTCTGCGGGTATCGCGTTACAATGGATGTCCCCATTAGGGCCGTTGGTCTTCTCCTACGCCCAGCCGTTCAAAAAGTACGATGGAGACAAATCAGAACAGTTCCAGTTTAACATTGGTAAAACCTGGTAATTGTTCTGCGCAAAGGAATGTAGTGGTAGTGTAGCGATGACTTTAGGCGATCCTGCATGGGGTCGCCTGGCCACGCAAAGAACTGTACCTTCGGGTGCAAATGGGATGGTAAGGAGTTTATTGTGAAAAAGTGGTTATTAGCTGCAGGTCTCGGTTTAGCGATGGCAACGTCCGCACAGGCTGCTGACAAAATTGCAATCGTCAATATGGGTAGCCTGTTCCAACAGGTTGCACAGAAGACTGGTGTTTCTAATACGCTGGAAAACGAGTTCAAAGGCCGCGCCAGCGAACTGCAGCGCATGGAATCCGATCTGCAATCTAAAATGCAGCGTCTGCAATCCATGAAAGCAGGTAGCGATCGTACTAAGCTGGAAAAAGACGTTATGGCTCAGCGCCAGACTTTCTCTCAGAAAGCGCAAGCTTTTGAGCAGGATCGTGCACGTCGTTCCAACGAAGAACGTGGCAAACTGGTTACGCGTATCCAGACAGCCGTGAAATCTGTCGCTAGCAGCCAGAGCATCGATCTGGTCGTTGACGCAAACACCGTTGCTTACAACAGCAGCGATGTTAAAGACATCACCGCTGACGTACTGAAACAGGTTAAATAAGTAATGCCTTCAATTCGACTGGCTGATTTAGCAGAGCAGTTGGATGCAGAATTACACGGTGATGGCGATATCGTCATCACCGGCGTAGCGTCCATGCAATCTGCGCAAACTGGCAATATTACGTTCATGGTGAATCCTAAGTACCGTGAGCATTTAAGCCTGTGCCAGGCTTCTGCCGTTGTGATGACGCAGGACGATCTTCCTTTTGCTAAGAGTGCTGCGCTAGTAGTGAAGAACCCCTACCTGACCTATGCACGAATGGCGCAAATTTTAGATACCACGCCTCAGCCAGCACAGAACATTGCACCCAGTGCAGTGATTGATGCGACGGCAAAGCTGGGTAGCAATGTCTCTGTTGGCGCAAATGCGGTCATCGAGTCTGGCGTAGAACTGGGCGATAACGTGGTTATCGGTGCAGGCTGTTTCGTCGGAAAAAACACAAAAATCGGCGCAGGTTCACGCTTGTGGGCGAATGTGACGATTTATCACGATATCCAGATCGGTGAACATTGCCTGATCCAGTCCAGCACCGTTGTCGGATCTGACGGCTTTGGCTATGCGAACGATCGTGGTAATTGGGTGAAGATCCCACAGCTCGGTCGCGTAATTATTGGCGATCGTGTCGAGATCGGCGCTTGCACGACCATCGATCGTGGCGCTCTGGACGATACCGTGATCGGCAATGGTGTTATCATTGATAACCAGTGCCAGATTGCGCATAACGTTGTGATTGGCGACAATACGGCGGTAGCCGGTGGCGTCATTATGGCGGGCAGCCTGAAGATTGGCCGTTACTGCATGATTGGCGGCGCCAGTGTGATCAATGGGCATATGGAAATATGCGACAAAGTCACGGTCACTGGTATGGGTATGGTGATGCGTCCTATCACCGAACCAGGCGTCTATTCCTCAGGCATTCCGCTACAGCCCAACAAGGTATGGCGTAAAACAGCTGCACTGGTGATGAATATTGATGATATGAGCAAGCGCCTCAAAGCAATTGAGCGCAAGGTTAATCAACAAGACTAAAGTACCTTTTTTGCACGTCTGACTTTTCGGCCTGTCCCATTCATACGATTGCGACAGGCCGTGTTATTATTGCCTTTTAGTATATTTTGACAGGAAGAGTATTTTGACTACTAACACTCATACTCTGCAAATTGAAGAGATTTTAGAACTTCTGCCGCACCGTTTTCCGTTTTTGCTGGTTGATCGTGTGCTGGATTTTGAAGAAGGTCGTTTTCTGCGCGCAGTGAAAAATGTATCCGTTAACGAGCCTTTCTTCCAGGGCCACTTCCCGGGTAAACCGATTTTCCCTGGCGTGCTGATTCTGGAAGCAATGGCCCAGGCAACGGGTATTCTGGCGTTTAAAAGCGTAGGAAAACTGGAGCCAGGGGAGCTGTATTATTTCGCTGGTATCGATGAAGCACGCTTCAAGCGTCCTGTCGTACCTGGCGATCAGATGATCATGGAAGTCACTTTCGAAAAAACGCGCCGTGGCCTGACCCGTTTTAAAGGGGTTGCACTGGTTGACGGTAAAGTTGTGTGCGAAGCAACGATGATGTGTGCCCGTAGCCGGGAGGCCTAATACGTGATTGATAAATCCGCCTTTATTCACCCGACCGCCATTGTGGAAGAGGGCGCCAGTATTGGTGCCAATGCCCACATTGGACCTTTTTGTATTGTTGGACCCCACGTTGAAATTGGTGAGGGTACCGTACTGAAGTCTCACGTTGTCGTGAATGGCCATACTAAAATTGGTCGCGATAACGAGATCTATCAGTTTGCCTCCATCGGCGAAGTAAACCAGGATCTGAAGTATGCTGGCGAACCGACCCGCGTGGAAATTGGCGATCGCAACCGCATCCGCGAAAGCGTCACCATTCATCGTGGCACAGTGCAAGGCGGTGGGTTGACGAAGGTGGGCAGCGATAACTTACTGATGATCAACGCGCACGTTGCGCATGATTGTACGATTGGTAATCGCTGTATTCTGGCGAATAACGCCACGCTTGCCGGACACGTTTCGTTGGATGATTTCGTTATCATCGGCGGGATGACGGCGGTGCATCAGTTCTGCATCATCGGCGCACATGTGATGGTTGGTGGTTGTTCTGGTGTTGCTCAGGACGTTCCGCCGTACGTTATCGCCCAAGGTAATCATGCCACGCCATTTGGCGTCAACATCGAAGGTCTGAAGCGTCGCGGGTTCACCCGTGAAGCGATTACCGCGATCCGTAACGCCTATAAAGCGTTGTATCGCAGTGGTAAAACTCTGGAAGAAGTGAAGCCGGAAATCGCCGAGCTGGCGAAGCAGTACCCGGATGTTCAGGCTTTCAGTGATTTCTTTGAACGCTCAACGCGTGGCCTGATTCGTTAATGACTGAGCAGCGTCCATTAACGATTGCCCTCGTCGCCGGAGAAACCTCCGGCGATATTCTTGGTGCAGGATTAATTCGCGCACTCAAGGCGCGTGTACCCAATGCCCGTTTTGTTGGCGTGGCAGGTCCGCTGATGCAGGCCGAAGGCTGTGAAGCATGGTACGAAATGGAAGAGTTGGCGGTAATGGGCATTGTTGAAGTGCTCGGACGCCTGCGCCGTTTACTGCATATTCGCGCCGATCTAACTCGTCGTTTTACCGATCTCAAGCCGGACGTTTTCGTTGGCATTGATGCACCTGATTTTAATATTACCCTTGAAGGGAACTTGAAAAAACAGGGCATTAAAACCATTCATTACGTCAGCCCTTCCGTGTGGGCATGGCGACAGAAACGCGTTTTCAAAATAGGCAGATCCACCAATATGGTGCTGGCCTTTCTGCCTTTCGAAAAAGCGTTTTATGACAAATTTAATGTCCCGTGCCGCTTTATCGGCCACACCATGGCGGACGCCATGCCGTTGGATCCGGATAAAAACGCGGCTCGCGACGTGCTGGGTATTCCCCATGATGCGCACTGCCTGGCACTATTGCCAGGAAGCCGGGGCGCTGAAGTGGAGATGCTTAGCGCTGATTTTCTGAAAACAGCACAGTTGCTACGCCAGCAGTATCCCGATCTCGAAGTGGTCGTGCCGCTGGTGAATGCCAAACGACGAGAACAGTTTGAGCGCATTAAAGCTGAGGTAGCACCGGAACTTTCCGTACATCTGCTTGATGGGATGGGACGCGAAGCGATGGTTGCCAGCGATGCAGCGCTGCTGGCTTCAGGCACGGCAGCGCTGGAGTGTATGTTGGCGAAGTGCCCTATGGTTGTCGGCTACCGTATGAAACCCTTCACGTTCTGGCTGGCGAAACGTCTGGTGAAAACCGATTATGTTTCGTTGCCGAACCTGCTGGCGGGAAGAGAATTAGTCAAAGAGCTGTTGCAGGATGAATGCGAACCGCAGGCGTTGGCGAAAGCGCTGCAGCCGTTGCTGGCGAATGGCAAAACCAGCCATGCGATGCACGATACGTTCCGCGACCTGCACCAGCAGATCCGTTGTAATGCTGATGAGCAGGCGGCGGATGCAGTCCTGGAGTTAGCACAATGATTGAATTTGTTTATCCACATACGCATTTAGTGGCGGGTGTGGATGAAGTAGGACGAGGCCCTTTGGTCGGGGCTGTGGTGACAGCTGCTGTTATTCTTGATCCAGCGCGTCCGATAGTCGGTCTGAACGACTCCAAAAAACTCTCTGAAAAGCGTCGTCTGGCGCTTTACGATGAAATCAAAGAAAAAGCGTTAAGCTGGAGCCTGGGACGGGCGGAACCACATGAAATCGACGAGCTGAATATTCTGCATGCCACCATGCTGGCCATGCAGCGCGCGGTGGCCGGTTTGCACATTACGCCTGAATACGTGCTAATTGACGGTAATCGTTGCCCGGTATTGCCGATGCCGTCGATGGCGGTGGTGAAAGGGGACAGTCGCGTGGCGGAAATCAGCGCAGCGTCTATTTTGGCGAAAGTCACCCGCGATGCGGAGATGGCGACGCTGGATACGGTTTTCCCGCAGTACGGCTTTGCGCAGCACAAAGGCTACCCAACAGCTTTTCATCTGGCGGCGCTTATAGAGCATGGCGCGACAGAACACCACCGTCGCAGCTTTGGCCCTGTTAAACGCGCACTGGGACTCACGTCCTGATTCTTGTGGCAAGAATAAGTAAACCGGAATCTGAAGATGTCTGAACCACGTTTCGTCCACCTGCGGGTGCACAGCGACTACTCCATGATTGATGGGTTGGCAAAAACGGGGCCGCTGGTGAAAAAGGCGGCCGCGTTGGGCATGCCTGCACTGGCGATCACCGATTTTACCAACCTGTGTGGTTTGGTGAAGTTTTACGGAGCGGGTCACGGTGCGGGCATTAAACCGATTGTTGGTGCTGATTTTCATGTCCGTAGCGAGCAGTTTGGCGACGAGTTGACGCAACTAACGGTGCTGGCGGCCAATAATACGGGCTATCAGAATCTGACGTTGTTGATATCAAAAGCCTATCAACGTGGCTATGGATCCGAAGGACCGGTCATCGACAGAGACTGGTTGCTTGATTTAAAAGAAGGCTTAATTTTACTTTCCGGTGGTCGCATGGGCGACGTCGGACGGAGCTTGCTACGCGGTAACAGCGCGCTGGTTGATGAGTGCGTCACGTTTTATGAAGAACATTTCCCCGATTGTTATTTTCTGGAACTGATCCGTACCGGCAGGCAGGACGAAGAGAATTATTTGCATGCCGCAGTGGCGCTGGCCGAAACGCGGGGTCTGCCGGTGGTGGCGACCAACGATGTTCGCTTCCTTGAAACCGGAGATTTTGACGCGCATGAGATCCGCGTGGCGATCCATGATGGTTTCACACTCGATGATCCGAAACGTCCGCGCAACTATTCGCCGCAGCAGTATATGCGCAGCGAAGAAGAGATGTGCGAGCTGTTTTCCGACATTCCGGAAGCGCTGCAAAATACCGTCGAGATAGCCAAGCGCTGTAACGTGACGGTGCGTCTGGGTGAATACTTCCTGCCGCAGTTCCCGACCGGAGATATGACCACCGAAGACTATCTGGTTAAAAAATCGAAAGAAGGTCTGGAAGAGCGTCTGGCGTTTTTGTTCCCGGATGAAGCCGAACGCAAAGAGAAGCGCCCACCTTACGACGAACGCCTGGACATTGAACTTCAGGTTATCAACCAGATGGGGTTCCCGGGCTACTTCCTGATCGTCATGGAGTTTATCCAGTGGTCGAAAGACAACGGCGTGCCGGTCGGACCTGGCCGTGGTTCCGGTGCCGGCTCACTGGTGGCCTATGCGCTAAAAATTACCGATCTCGATCCGCTGGAATTTGACCTGCTGTTCGAACGTTTCCTTAACCCGGAACGTGTCTCGATGCCTGACTTCGACGTTGACTTCTGTATGGAGAAACGCGACCAGGTGATTGAACACGTGGCGGAAATGTATGGTCGTGACGCGGTATCACAGATTATTACCTTCGGTACGATGGCCGCAAAAGCGGTTATCCGCGACGTGGGCCGCGTACTGGGGCATCCGTACGGGTTTGTCGACAGGATTTCTAAACTGGTGCCACCCGATCCGGGGATGACGCTGGCAAAAGCCTTTGAGGCAGAGCCGCAGTTGCCAGAAATCTACGAGGCGGACGAAGAGGTCAGGGCGCTGATCGACATGGCGCGTAAGCTGGAAGGCGTCACGCGTAATGCCGGTAAGCATGCGGGCGGCGTGGTTATTGCGCCCACTAAAATTACCGACTTTGCTCCGCTCTATTGTGATGAAGAAGGTCTTCATCCGGTCACTCAGTTTGATAAAAACGACGTGGAATACGCCGGGTTGGTTAAGTTTGACTTCCTGGGTCTGCGTACGCTGACGATCATTGACTGGGCGCTGAAAATGATCAACCCACGTCGGGCAAAGCAGGGACTGGAGCCGATTGACATCGCCGCCATCCCGCTCGACGATAAAAAATGTTTTGATATGCTGCAGCGCTCGGAGACAACCGCCGTCTTCCAGCTTGAATCTCGCGGCATGAAGGATCTGATCAAACGCCTGCAGCCTGACTGCTTCGAAGATATGATAGCCCTGGTGGCGTTGTTCCGCCCTGGCCCACTGCAGTCGGGAATGGTAGATAACTTTATCGACCGCAAGCACGGGCGAGAAGAGATATCCTACCCGGATGTACAATGGCAGCATGAGTGCCTGAAACCTGTTCTGGAGCCGACGTACGGCATTATCCTGTATCAGGAACAGGTCATGCAGATTGCCCAGGAACTGTCTGGTTATACTCTTGGCGGCGCGGATATGCTGCGCCGTGCGATGGGTAAGAAAAAGCCGGAAGAAATGGCCAAGCAGCGCGGCACCTTTGAAGAAGGGGCGAGAAAGCGCGGCGTAGACGGTGAGCTGGCGATCAAAATCTTTGACCTGGTGGAGAAATTCGCCGGGTACGGGTTTAACAAATCGCACTCCGCAGCCTATGCGTTGGTGTCTTACCAGACGCTATGGTTGAAAACGCATTACCCCGCCGAGTTTATGGCCGCGGTAATGACCGCCGATATGGATAACACTGAGAAAGTGGTCGGGCTGGTGGATGAATGCTGGCGTATGGGGCTGAAAATCCTGCCGCCGGATATCAACTCCGGGCTGTATCATTTCCACGTAAATGATGATGGCGAGATTGTGTATGGCATCGGCGCGATAAAAGGCGTGGGTGAAGGCCCCATTGAAGCTATTATTGAAGCGCGTAACAAAGGTGGCTATTTCCGCGAGCTGTTCGATCTCTGTGCCCGTACGGATATCAAAAAGCTAAACCGCCGGGTGCTGGAAAAACTGATCATGTCCGGGGCGTTTGACCGCCTTGGCCCGCATCGCGCCGCACTGATGAATTCGCTGAACGACGCGCTTAAAGCCGCCGATCAGCACGCAAAAGCCGAAGCCATCGGTCAGGCCGATATGTTTGGCGTTCTGGCCGAAGAGCCGGAACAGATTGAACAATCCTATGCCAACTGCACGCCGTGGCCGGAGCAGGTGGTATTAGATGGTGAGCGTGAAACGTTAGGGCTTTACCTGACGGGACACCCCATCAACCAGTATTTAAAAGAAATTGAGCGCTATGTCGGAGGCCACAGGCTGAAAGACATGCATCCGACAGAACGTGGTAAAGTTACCACGGCTGCGGGGCTCGTCATTGCTGCGCGGGTAATGGTCACCAAGCGCGGCAATCGTATCGGCATCTGCACGCTGGATGACCGTTCCGGGCGTCTGGAAGTGATGTTATTTACCGATGCCCTGGATAAATACCAGCATTTGCTGGAAAAAGACCGCATACTTATCGTCAGCGGACAGGTCAGCTTTGATGACTTCAGCGGTGGGCTTAAAATGATGGCCCGTGAAGTCATGGATATTGACGAAGCCCGGGAAAAATACGCTCGCGGGCTTGCTATCTCGCTGACGGACAGGCAAATTGATGACCAGCTTTTAAACCGACTCCGTCAGTCTCTGGAACCCCACCGCTCGGGGACAATTCCAGTACATCTCTACTATCAGAGGGCGGATGCACGTGCGCGGTTGCGTTTTGGCGCAACGTGGCGTGTCTCTCCGAGCGATCGTTTACTGAACGATCTCCGTGGCCTTATTGGTTCGGAGCAGGTGGAACTGGAGTTTGACTAATACAGGAATACTATGAGTCTGAATTTCCTTGATTTTGAACAGCCGATTGCAGAGCTGGAAGCAAAAATCGATTCTCTGACTGCGGTGAGCCGTCAGGATGAGAAACTGGATATTAACATCGATGAAGAAGTGCATCGCCTGCGTGAAAAAAGCGTAGAACTGACGCGCAAAATCTTTGCCGATCTTGGCGCATGGCAGGTAGCCCAGCTGGCTCGCCATCCACAGCGTCCGTACACCCTGGATTACGTCCGCCTGGCGTTTGATGAATTTGATGAGCTGGCGGGCGATCGTGCCTACGCGGATGATAAAGCTATCGTCGGCGGCATCGCGCGTCTTGATGGTCGTCCAGTGATGATCATTGGTCATCAGAAAGGCCGCGAGACCAAAGAAAAAATTCGTCGTAACTTCGGCATGCCAGCACCGGAAGGCTATCGCAAAGCGCTGCGCCTGATGGAAATGGCCGAACGTTTCAAGATGCCGATCATTACCTTCATTGACACCCCTGGGGCTTATCCGGGCGTGGGTGCGGAAGAACGCGGTCAGTCTGAAGCGATTGCGCGTAACCTGCGTGAAATGTCACGTCTGAGCGTACCAGTTATCTGCACCGTTATCGGCGAAGGTGGCTCCGGTGGCGCGTTGGCGATCGGCGTGGGCGATAAAGTGAATATGCTGCAATACAGCACCTATTCTGTTATCTCCCCGGAAGGCTGTGCATCCATTCTGTGGAAAAGCGCAGACAAAGCGCCGTTGGCGGCAGAAGCGATGGGCATTATTGCCCCGCGTCTGAAAGAGCTGAAGCTGATCGATTCTATCGTACCGGAACCGCTGGGCGGGGCGCATCGTAATCCAGAAGTCATGGCTGCGTCGCTGAAAGCACAGCTGCTGGCCGATCTGGCCGATCTCGATGTGTTAAGTACGGAAGAGCTGAAAAATCGCCGTTACCAGCGACTGATGAGCTACGGTTACGCGTAAACTGCATATATTCTGAAAAGGGCCACAACGCTGTGGCCCTTTTTTTTACCTGCGGTTTGACCAGGCTATGATTAACTAAGGTTTTTCCAGGAGGAACGCATGAATATCATTGCCATCATGGGACCGCATGGCGTCTTTTATAAAGATGAGCCCATCAAGGAACTTGAACGTGCACTACTGCAGCAGGGATTTCAGATTATCTGGCCGCAGAATAGCGTCGACCTGCTGAAATTTATTGAGCATAACCCGCGAATTTGCGGCGTCATTTTTGACTGGGATGAGTACAGCCTGGAGCTGTGTAGCGATATCAACCAGCTTAACGAATACCTGCCACTTTACGCCTTTATCAATACCCATTCGACGATGGATGTCAGCGCACACGACCTGCGCATGGCGCTGTGGTTTTTCGAGTATGCTCTAGGCCAGTCTGACGATATTGCCACCCGTATTCGCCAGTACACCAATGAATACCTCGATAACATCACTCCGCCGTTTACCAAGGCGTTGTTCACCTACGTGAAAGAAGGGAAGTATACCTTCTGTACGCCGGGGCACATGGCGGGGACGGCATACCAAAAGAGTCCAGTGGGCTGCCTGTTCTATGACTTTTTTGGCGGCAATACGCTCAAGGCCGACGTCTCCATTTCCGTGACCGAACTGGGGTCGCTGCTGGACCATACTGGCCCGCACCTGGAGGCCGAAGAGTATATCGCCCGCACCTTTGGGGCAGAGCAGAGCTATATGGTGACGAATGGCACCTCGACGTCGAATAAAATTGTCGGTATGTATGCAGCCCCGACTGGAAGTACGCTACTGATCGATCGTAACTGTCATAAATCACTGGCGCATTTGCTGATGATGAGCGACGTGGTACCCATCTGGCTGAAGCCCACGCGTAATGCGCTGGGTATTCTTGGCGGCATACCTAAACGTGAATTTACCCGTGAGAGTATTGAGCGCAAAGTCGGAGAGACCGCCCAGGCCCAGTGGCCAGTACATGCGGTGATCACCAACTCTACCTACGACGGTCTGCTGTATAACACCAACTGGATCAAACAGACGTTGGACGTGCCGTCTATTCACTTTGACTCGGCCTGGGTGCCCTACACCCATTTTCACCCGATCTATCAGGGGAAAAGCGGCATGAGCGGCGAACGAGTACCTGGTAAGGTTATCTTTGAAACCCAGTCGACCCACAAGATGCTGGCGGCGCTGTCGCAGGCCTCTCTGATCCACATTAAAGGTGACTACGATGAAGAGACCTTTAATGAAGCCTTTATGATGCATACCTCGACGTCGCCGAGCTACCCGATTGTCGCGTCAATAGAAACGGCGGCGGCAATGCTGCGCGGCAACTCAGGCAAGCGCTTAATCAATCGCTCCGTTGAGCGTGCGCTGCATTTTCGCAAAGAAGTACAGCGACTGCGGGAAGAATCGGACGGCTGGTTCTTTGATATCTGGCAGCCGGAAAAGGTGGATGAAGCGGAATGCTGGCCCGTAGCGCCGGGTGAAGACTGGCATGGGTTTACCGATGCCGACGCCGACCACATGTTCCTCGATCCGGTGAAAGTGACTATTCTGACACCGGGGATGGATGAACAGGGAAACATGAGTGACGAAGGGATCCCGGCGGCGCTGGTGGCGAAATTCCTCGACGAACGCGGTGTCGTGGTGGAGAAAACGGGTCCGTATAATCTGTTATTTTTGTTCAGCATTGGCATTGATAAAACCCGGGCGATGGGGTTGCTGCGCGGGCTGACAGAGTTCAAACGATCGTACGATCTGAATTTGCGTGTGAAGAATATGCTGCCAGATTTGTATGCTGAAGATCCGGATTTCTATCGCAATATGCGTATTCAGGATCTGGCACAGGGGATCCATAATCTGATCCGCCAACACGATCTCTCCGGGCTAATGCTACGGGCATTTGACACCCTACCGGAAATGAAAATGACGCCACATCAGGCCTGGCAGCGGCAGATCAAAGGCGAGGTGGAGACGGTGACGCTTGACCAACTGGTGGGGCGCATTTCTGCAAATATGATCCTGCCTTATCCTCCCGGCGTACCGTTGCTGATGCCGGGGGAAATGATCACCGAAGACAGCCGGGCGGTGCTCGATTTCCTGTTGATGCTGTGTTCTGTCGGCCATCATTATCCCGGATTCGACACGGATATTCATGGCGCTAAACTGGGTGAGGACGGCGTGTACCGTGTGAGAGTCCTAAAAATGGCATCGCAGCTTGCCTGAACCGACCGCGGACGAGTAACGTGCGAAAAGAAAACTAAAGAGGCTAAGACGCTATGCTGGGATTAAAACAGGTTCACCATATTGCCATTATTGCGACGGACTACGCGGTGAGTAAGGCATTTTACTGCGACGTGCTGGGCTTTACGCTGATGAGCGAGTTCTACCGGGAAGAGCGTGACTCCTGGAAAGGCGATCTGGCGCTGAACGGGCAGTACGTGATTGAGCTTTTTTCTTTTCCATTTCCACCTTGCCGTCCCAGTCGACCGGAAGCCTGCGGGTTACGCCATCTGGCGTTCAGCGTGGATGATGTGGAAAAGGCGATAGCCCATCTGGAAAATCATAATGTGAAATGTGAGGCAGTACGTGTCGACCCCTTTACCGGCAAACGTTTTACTTTTTTCAACGATCCGGATGGATTACCGCTTGAATTATACGAGCAGTAAGGCTTGTCATTGTAACGGTAGCCCGGTAACGTGCCGGGCAATACCCTAGTAAGTACTCATCATGACGACACTCACACTAAACACTTCACTTCTGACATCTCCCCATATCCTGGTGGCCTTTAGCGGTGGCCTCGACTCGACCGTGCTGTTGCACCAACTGGTGCTGTGGCGAAAACAACACCCCGACGTCGTGCTACGCGCTATCCACATCCACCATGGATTGAGTCCGCACGCAGACGAATGGGTGACGCACTGCGAATCGGTTTGTGCACAATGGCAGGTGCCGCTGGTGGTTGAACGGGTGCATCTTCAGGATGACGGGCTGGGGATAGAGGCGCAGGCCCGGCGGGCGCGCTATCAGGCTTTTGCCCGGACGCTGCTGCCGGGTGAAGTGCTGATGGCCGCCCAGCATCTTGATGACCAGTGTGAAACCTTTTTGCTGGCGCTCAAACGCGGCAGCGGCCCGGCCGGGCTTTCTGCAATGGGGGAAAGTTCACCGTTTGCTGGGACCCAGCTTATTCGCCCGCTATTGGCGCAAACGCGTGACGCGCTTGAACGCTGGGCGTTGGAGCATGGACTACGCTGGATTGAAGATGAAAGCAATCAGGATGATGCCTACGATCGCAATTTTCTGCGGCTACGTATAATCCCGCAACTGCAACAGCGCTGGCCGCACTTTGCTGACGCGGCGGCCCGCAGTGCGGTGCTGTGTGCCGAGCAGGAACGTTTGTTGGATGAGTTACTTGCCAATGATTTAGCGGAGTGTGTCACCGAGCAGGACACCCTTTTAGTTGAGCCATTAATGACGATGAGCGATGTACGACGTGCTGCGCTGCTTCGTCGCTGGCTGGCAGGGCTGAATGCACCGATGCCATCCCGGGATGCGCTGGCACGAATCTGGCAGGAAGTGGTGCTGGCGCGGGAAGATGCTGCGCCGTGCTTGTGCGTAGGCGAATATGAAATTCGCCGCTATCAGTCACAGCTGTGGTGGGTGAAATCTGTTACCGGGCAAAGTGAAACTGTCATCCCGTGGTCATGCTGGCAAACACCGCTGACGCTGCCTGCCGGGCTGGGAGACGTACAGTTACTCCCAACGGGAAAATTACGTATGCCGCACGTGGGTGAACCGGTCAGTATTCGCTTTAAAGCGCCCGGGTTATTACACATTGTCGGGCGTAACGGTGGGCGTAAGCTCAAAAAAATATGGCAGGAGCAGGGAATTCCGCCCTGGCGACGCGATACCACGCCGTTACTGTTTTACGGCGAAACGCTGATTGCGGCAGCCGGTGTCTTTGTTACGCGGGAAGGACTGGCGGAAGGGGAAGAAGGCGTGAATCTGGTATGGCATGCCTGATGGCGCTGCGCTTATCAGGCCTACGTATCGCATGGAAAGTAGGCAGGATAAGGTGCTTGCACCGCCATCCGGCAACAAAATAATCAGGATTCGCTAACCACCACGGTACCGATTTCCGGGTGGCTGAAGCTGGCAATCTTGTCGAGACGAAGCTCACGTGATTCTCCAGAGACGTCTGCAACCAGATATTCCACATTTTTGCGTGAAACCAGGTCATTGGCTTTCGCCTGCAGCACTTCGCCATCTTTCAGCGCCAGCGTCAGTAATAAATGGTGCTGGCAGGCGAGCTCAAGATTGTCGTAATCATCACAGTTAATGGGTTGATACGTTTCATTCATTGACATAATCGCTCACCAGTAAGTTCGCGGCAGCATAGGCCGCTTTTTCTCTGACCGACTCTGAAAGGGCGCTGTCTTCCGCCACTTCATTCAGCACTTTCAATACGCAACCCAGCGCATCCGGGACATACCCTAAGTCTCCGCTGGCGATTTCCGCGTACCGCTTGCGTATTAACTCACAATATTTTTCCACATGCCCTCCTGTCAGTACTCTGACTTAACCGTGGATGCAAGTCTAAGCCTACGAAGATAAACTCTGTTTAGCAAGGTGACTATACCATACTCATTCAAGCAATATCAGCGCCTTGATAGAAGAGCTGTTAGCAGCCTTTTGGCGTAGTTTTCGCTACAATGTGCGCCTGATTCGAAAGGAGTTCTCTCATGGCGCTTAAAGCGACAATTTATAAAGCCGTTGTCAACGTGGCGGATCTTGACCGCAACCAGTTTCTTGACGCGGCATTGACGCTGGCGCGTCACCCTTCTGAAACCCAGGAACGCATGATGCTGCGCCTGTTGGCATGGATTAAATATGCCAATGAGCGGTTACAGTTTACGCGGGGCTTGAGCGCAGAAGATGAGCCAGAAGCATGGCTGCGTAACGATCATCTGGGCATTGATTTATGGATTGAACTCGGCCTGCCGGATGAGCGTCGGGTTAAGAAGGCCTGTACTCAGTCTGGGGAAGTTGCTCTGTTTACCTATAACAGTCGGGCGGCGCAAATCTGGTGGCAGCAAAACCAGAATAAGTGCGCACAGTTTAAAAATTTGACTGTCTGGTATCTGGATGACGAACAGCTGGCGCAGCTGAGCGACTTTGCCGGGCGTACTATGACGTTGCAGGCGACCATCCAAGATGGGGCTATCTGGTTGTCAGACTCTCAGAACAATCTGGAAATTCATCTGACCGCGTGGCAGCAGCGTTGATGATCGTTCTCTCCCGAAACGTCTCTATCCCTGATAATGAGCTGGAAATCACGGCTATCCGGGCACAGGGTGCGGGTGGGCAGCACGTTAATAAGACCTCGACGGCCATCCATTTGCGCTTTGACATTCGGGCCTCTGGCCTGCCAGAGTATTACAAGGAACGCTTGCTGGCGGCCAGTCATCATCTGATCACTGCCGACGGTGTCATCATCATTAAGGCGCAGGAATATCGCAGTCAGGAACTCAACCGGGAAGCGGCTCTGGCCAGGCTGGTGGCGTTGATTAAAGAATTAACCGCAGTGCAAAAAAGCCGCCAGGCAACGCGTCCTACGCGCGCCTCGAAAGAGCGCCGGTTGTCATCGAAGGCGCAAAAATCCACCGTGAAGGCGCTGCGCGGGAAAGTTCGTCGTTCGCAGGACTGACGAACAGGAATAAAAAAATCATAAGGATTTTATAGTGAAAACAGCAATATTGTCAGTGGTCGCTGTATGCACGCTCTTTTCCTTGATCGGCTGTAATAATCGTACTGACGTCGAAGCATTGCAGTCGACGCGGGCGGCAGAATTAAAACCGATGCAGCAAAGTTGGCGTGGCATCTTGCCCTGCGCCGACTGCGAAGGGATTGAAACCTCGCTGTTCCTGGAAAAAGACGGGACCTGGGTGATGAACGAACGGTATCAGGGCGTACGGGATGAACCGTCTTCCTTTGCCTCCTATGGCACCTGGGCACGTACGGCGGATAAGCTGGTGTTGACCGACAGCAAAGGTGAGAAGTCTTACTACCGGGCAAAAGGTGAGGCGCTGGAAATGCTCGATCGTGAAGGTAATCCGATCGAATCGCAGTTCAACTATACCCTTGAGCCGGTGTCAGCCAGTTTGCCCGTCACGCCAATGCCGATGCGTGGGATGTATTTCTACATGGCGGATGCGGCTGTCTTTACCGACTGTGCGACGGGCAAGCGTATGCCGGTAGCAAATAATGCCCAGCTTGAACGCGGCTATTTAGCTGCTCGCACGGAAACTGGCCAATCGGTCTTGTTGACCCTTGAAGGGCATTTCACGCAGGAGGCGAACCCGGATACGGGCGAGAAGGTGAAAACGCTGATGGCGGATAAAGACGCGAAGTTTATACCCGGTAAAGGGTGTAATTAATCTCTGAAAAAAGGCCCTGATGATCAGGGCCTTTTGCTGTATCAGCCTTTAATGGCTTTAATCAGATAGTCGACGATGTCGCCGGTTTTAATCAGCTGTTTCTCGCCGTGACGACGGTATTTGTATTCGATATCATCGTTATCGAGGTTACGGTCGCCCAGCACGATGGTGTGCGGAATACCGATCAGTTCCATATCGGCAAACATCACGCCTGGACGCTCTTTACGATCGTCCATCAGCACTTCGATACCCTGCGCACGCAGCTCTGCGTAAAGCTTCTCAGCCAGTTCCTGCACGCGGTAGGATTTGTGCATGTTCATCGGCAGAATCGCCACCTGGAACGGTGCGATGGCGTCCGGCCATACAATGCCGCGATCGTCAAAGTTCTGTTCAATAGCGGCAGCAACAACGCGAGTCACCCCGATACCGTAGCAGCCCATGGTCAGAATCTGGTTACGACCATCTTCGCCCTGAACGGAAGCTTTCATTGCTTCAGAGTACTTGGTACCCAACTGGAAGATGTGACCCACTTCGATACCGCGTTTAATCAGTAGTGTGCCTTTGCCGTCCGGGCTCGGGTCGCCAGCAACGACGTTACGGATGTCAGCCACTTCTGGCGTGGCGACATCACGATCCCAGTTAATACCGAAATAGTGTTTACCGTCGATGTTAGCACCTGCTGCGAAGTCGCTCATGACCGCAACGGTACGATCGATAACTACCGGGATTGGCATGTTCACTGGACCGAGCGAGCCAGGACCTGCTTTGACTACGGCACGAATTTCTTCTTCGGTGGCGAAGGTCAGTGGGCTGGCAACCTGCGGCAGTTTTTCTGCTTTGACTTCGTTCAGTTCGTGATCGCCACGAACCAGCAGCGCAACCAGCGGGTAGCTGCTGCCTTCGACCGCTTTAACTAGCAGCGTTTTAACGGTTTTTTCGATCGGTAGATTGAACTGCTCAACCAGCTCAGCGATGGTTTTCGCGTTTGGCGTATCGACCAGCGTCATTTCCTGCGTGGCGGCGCCGCGCGGTTCTTTTGGTGCTACGGCTTCTGCAAATTCGATGTTGGCAGCAAAGTCGGAGCTGTCAGAGAACACCACGTCATCTTCGCCGCTCTGCGCCAGAACCTGGAATTCGTGAGAAGCGCTACCGCCGATAGAACCGGTGTCAGCCTGTACCGCACGGAAATCCAGACCCATACGGCTGAAGATCTTGCTGTACGCGGCATACATTGCGTCGTAGGTTTCTTGCAAAGATTCCTGAGTCGTATGGAAAGAGTACGCATCTTTCATCAGGAATTCACGGGAGCGCATGACGCCGAAACGCGGACGCACTTCGTCACGGAATTTAGTCTGGATCTGGTAGAAGTTCAGCGGCAGCTGTTTGTAGGAGCTGAGCTCGTTACGGATCAGGTCGGTGATCACTTCTTCATGCGTTGGGCCGAGTACGAATGGACGATCGCCGCGGTCAGCAATACGCAGCAGTTCCGGGCCGTACTGTTCCCAACGGCCGCTCTCTTCCCACAGTTCAGAAGGCTGAACTACCGGCATTAACACCTCGATAGCACCGGCGTTGTTCATCTCTTCACGCACGATGTTTTCGACTTTTTTCAGGACGCGCACGCCGGTCGGCAGCCAGGTGTATAACCCGGAGGCCAGCTTGCGAATCATCCCGGCGCGCAGCATCAGCTGGTGGCTGATAACCTCGGCGTCGGCAGGTGTCTCCTTCAGAGTGGAGAGCAGATATTGGCTAGTACGCATGTTGTTACGGTTCCAGTTGAACGATCGAACAGGCTCAACGCGAGCCTGACACAAAAAAAGTGGTTTAGTTTACCAGCGAGAAAGGGATGTCAAAAGAGAAGGGCGCGAAATTACCGGGGTTCGAGCGCAAAGACTTCGAAACCCTCTGCCGTCACGCGCCAGCGCACGTTGAAATCGTGTAGCCAGACGGCGTACGTTTTGCCTGTCTCTTCACCCTTACGATACGCAGGACGCGGGTCCTGTGCCAGCACTTCACCAATAAATGTTTTTAGCAGCGGATAACGTTTTTCCAGCATCAGAAATTGTTGCTCAACCTCAGGGGTGAAACCGACCGCCATTTCCGCGACTGGCGCATGCTGTGCATAGCTGGCGGTGGCATCGGGTAGTGCTTCAGCAAATGGCAGGTAGGGCTTGATATCGACCACCGGAGTTCCGTCGACCAGATCCAGACTGCCCAGTTGTAGGACAACGTTATCTTTCTGGCAGACAATGCCTTTTAGTTCGACCAGCGACATGCCGACAGGGTTAGGGCGAAAGGTCGAACGTGTGGCAAAGACGCCCATTCTGGCGTTGCCGCCAAGTCGAGGAGGGCGCACGGTTGGCCGCCATCCACCTTCCATTGTCTGGTGAAAAACAAATATCACCCACAAATGGCTAAATGCTTCCAGGCCGCGAACGGTATCGGCCTGGTTATACGGTGCGAGCAAATGCAGTTCGCCGTTGGCACTTTTCACCAGACCAGGCTGGCGTGGAACGGCGAATTTTTCTTTATAGGGAGAGCGTATAACGCCTATTTGCTCGAACTGAAAGTGGCTCATTTCGTCGAAATATTCAGTGCAGAACCAATGCAAACCGCCTGACGGTAGCAACCCGGTGTTCCGCTGGTCACTTCGCAGCTGTGCAGCAATACCGCATTCGCTTTCATTTTAGAGGCATTTATCTGCATGCGTTTGCGTGCGGTTGGAATGCTTGGAGGAGAATCCTGGTTTGATGCCTGGCAGGATTCACCGCTGACTTCACCCAGATCGCGGAATGGTTTACCGACCAGATCTTCAGCGTTGGTGATAATTCTTACCGGTGTGGCACGCGGTGCTTTTGGTTTTTCTGGCTCCACTTTCGGCGGGGTCGTAGTGCTTTGAACGGGTTCAACAGGGGATCTGCTTAACATAGAACAGCCGCTCAACATGAGTGCTACTAAACAGATCGGTAAAGCACGCATAATATTTCCTCAATGAATGATCTAAACGTCAGATATTGAATCAGGTGCTTGCATAAATGACAAGACGGGCAAGCGCCCGTCCTGATGATATTACAGATTCTGGAAACAGCCTAAAATTACCAGCCCTTAACAGCGCCGCCATTGAAGACTTTGTTTGCCGCTTCGTAAACTTCGTCAGACTGATAAGCCTCAACGAATTTCTTCACATTCTCAGCATCTTTATTGTCTTCGCGAGTTACGATCAGGTTTACGTACGGGGAGTCTTTATCTTCAACAAAGATACCGTCTTTTGCCGGGGTCAGGCCGATCTGGCTGGCGTAGGTGGTATTGATAACCGCCAGCGCGATCTGTGCGTCGTCCAGTGAACGCGGCAGCTGTGGTGCTTCCAGCTCTACCAGCTTCAGGTTTTTCGGGTTTTCAACCACATCCAGCGCGGTTGGCAGCAGGCCAACGCCGTCTTTCAGTTTGATCAGGCCCACTTTCTGCAGCAGCAGCAGGGAACGGCCGAGGTTAGTCGGGTCGTTTGGAATCGCTACCTGAGAACCGTCCTGCAGTTCATCCAGTGATTTGATTTTTTTGGAATAGCCAGCAATGGGGTAGACGAACGTATTGCCTGCAGCAACCAGTTTGTAACCGCGATCTTTGATCTGCTGATCCAGGTATGGTTTGTGCTGGAAGGCATTGGCATCGATATCGCCTTTGCTCAGCGCTTCGTTAGGCAGGACGTAATCGTTGAACGTGACCAGTTCAACGTCCAGACCGTATTTTTCTTTCGCCACTTTCTGTGCGACTTCGGCAACCTGCTGCTCTGCGCCAACAATAACGCCCACTTTGATGTGGTTTGGATCTTTTTCATCCTGACCGCAACCCACAAGTGCCAGAGAACCGATCAGGGCTCCAACTGCCGCAAAGGTTTTGAATTTGAACGCCATGCTTATTTCCTTTTCTTAATGAGTTTTTCTGTGTTGTGTGTAACGTTACTTGTGCGTGACCGCCCGGACGATGCGATCGCCGGATAACTGAATTAAATAAACCAGAACGACAAGTAATACCAGTACTGTATTCATCACGGTAGCGTTGTATCCAATGTAACCGTATTGATAGCCAATCTGCCCAAGACCGCCCGCACCGACGGCCCCGCCCATTGCTGAGTAACCGACCAGGGTAATCAGCGTGATCGTTGCCGCATTCACCAGGCCTGGCAACGCTTCTGGTAGTAACACTTTACGCACGATCTGTAACGGCGTAGCGCCCATCGCTCTTGAGGCTTCAATCAGCCCGGTCGGGATTTCCAGCAGCGCGTTTTCTACCATTCGGGCAATAAACGGTGCGGCACCCACGGTCAGCGGGACGATAGCGGCCTGTAAACCGATCGAGGTGCCGACAATCATGCGGGTAAATGGAATCATCCATACCAGCAGTATAATGAATGGGATGGAGCGGAAAATATTGACCAGCGCTGACAGCGTACGATAGAGCTTCGCGTTCTCGATGATTTGCCCCGGGCGCGTGACGTACAGTAGTACGCCGACGGGCAGGCCAATCACAAAGCCAAAAAAACCGGACACAAAGGTCATTGCCAGCGTTTCCCATACGCCGCGAACTAGCAGCCACATCATTGGCTCAGACATAACCCAGTACCTCTACTTTTACATGGTGTTCCTGCAGCCAGTTGATGGCCGCTTGTGTATCTTCTTGTGCGCCGTGCATTTCAGTCAGCATGATGCCGAACTTGACGCCACCGGCGTAATCCATCTGCGCACTGATAATGTTGTTGTTCACATTAAAGCGGCGAGCAATTTCGGAAAGCAGTGGGGCATCGACAGAGTGGCCGGTAAACTCCATACGCAGCATCGGGACGCTATCGGCTTCTGGTTCTGCTTTTAAGCGTTCCTGATAATCTTCTGGAATATCCAGATGCAGCGTGGATTGAATGAATTTCTGCGCCAGCGGCGTTTTCGGATGTGAAAACACTTCGCTCACCGTGTCCTGCTCGATCAGTTCACCGTTACTGATAACCGCCACGCAGTCGCAAATACGTTTTACGACGTCCATCTCATGGGTAATCAGCAGGATGGTTAACCCAAGACGGCGGTTAATGTCTTTCAGTAATTCCAGAATCGAACGGGTCGTTGCCGGATCGAGTGCGCTGGTGGCCTCATCGCACAGCAATACCTTCGGTTGGCTTGCCAGAGCTCGGGCAATGGCGACACGCTGTTTCTGGCCGCCTGAAAGGTTGGCGGCATAGCTGTCGTGCTTATCGCCAAGGCCCACTAAATCCAGCAGCTCGGTAACGCGACGTTTGATCTCTTCTTTTGGGGTGTTGTCCAGCTCCAGTGGAAGCGCGACGTTACCAAATACCGTGCGGGAAGACAGCAGGTTAAAGTGCTGGAAAATCATGCCGATTTGACGGCGAGCTTTGGTCAGCTCGGATTCAGAAAGCGTAGTGAGCTCCTGACCGCCGACCTGTACACTGCCCTCCGTTGGGCGTTCAAGTAAGTTAACGCAGCGGATGAGCGTACTTTTACCGGCACCTGAGGCGCCAATAACGCCATAAATCTGTCCGGCAGGAACATGCAGGCTGACATTGTTCAGTGCCTGAATGGTGCGCGTCCCCTGCTGGAACACTTTGGTGATATTCGAAAGTTTAATCATGGGTTATTTATTATCGTAATTAAGTTAGCCGTGGCATTTTCGTCTGTCTGGTACGGTCGACGTCGTTAATAAGATGGATGTTAAGGCATCCAGACGTCTAAATCAATCTGGCTTTGCACGATGAGCACTTTCTTGCCTGCCGAAACATGCGATACTAGAGCAACATGCCTTATTCAGGAGCTATAAAAGGTGGCAAAGTCTGTACCTGCAATTTTTCTCGACCGTGACGGTACCATTAATGTGGACCACGGTTACGTACATGAGATCGACGAGTTCGAGTTTATCGACGGCGTTATTGATGCCATGCGTGAACTTAAACAGATGGGCTATGCACTTATCGTCGTGACTAACCAGTCGGGTATTGCCCGCGGTAAATTTACTGAAGCGCAGTTTGAAACGCTGACGGAGTGGATGGACTGGTCGCTGGCCGATCGTGATGTTGATCTGGATGGCATCTACTATTGTCCTCACCACCCGCAGGGAACGGTAGAAGAGTACCGCCAAGTTTGCGACTGTCGTAAACCGCATCCAGGAATGCTTCTCTCTGCGCAAGAGTTCCTGCACATAGATATGGCGGCTTCCTATATGGTGGGCGACAAAATAGAAGATATGCAGGCAGCAGCCGCTGCTAACGTTGGGACCAAAGTATTGGTGCGCACGGGTAAGCCTGTCACGCCAGAAGCAGAAAATGCGGCTGATTTAGTGATAAATAGCTTGGCTGACCTGCCATTGGCGATAAAAAAGCAGCAAAAGTAAGCGTTATGGATAAAAGGTGAGCGGTTGAAACAAAAATGCATTTTTCCGCTTGTCTTCCTGAGTCGACTCCCTATAATGCGCCTCCATCGACACGGCGGA
>NZ_SZXN01000058.1:69338-83396 GCF_005281195.1 Citrobacter sp. wls613 | reverse complement strand
TAAAACACTATCAATAAGTTGGAGTCATTACCAAACTCTGAAGCAAAATCCTTCCTCTGATTTACCCTTTTCGCTTATAACTTAATTAATAATACAAAAGCGTATAATTATCACAGGTAATATAACTTGCGTTATTAACTGCGTGTTTTATTGTATCTCATTGTTTTTAATGTTAATTGTTGTGATTAATACTTCTGCTATTCATTTTAAATAAAATGAACCGTGATCATGATCTTTGTTTTCGGGTTTTTAGATGATTTTTGTTTGATATTCATCACGCTGTTGTTGTCCATTTTTTTTGAAACAAATAATTACGATCGTGATCACTAAAATAGTGGTGTTAAAAAAATAAAATGCAATTCCATAAAAAAGGAACATTATTTTAATTTGAGGGTAGCATATGTTTAAGAACACTCTGGTGCTTGCGTCTTTAATTGGTGCGTCATTTGCAGCGCAGGCTGTCACCGTTGACTTACGACATGAATATATTGATAGCGGGTCTAATGCTGATCGCGTGTCGGTGTCGCATCGTTTTGAAAATGGTTTAGGTTTTACCGTTGAAGCAAAATGGAAATCGGGCGGTGATAAAGCTGACCAGCCTTTTGCTGATGTAGTGGGTAACGGTCATGAAGACTCAATTAACTGGCGTTGGAAAGCAACCAGCAATATTGCGGTAACGCCAGGTCTGACACTTGAAAGTAATGACAGCCGCACCATCTACAAACCGAACCTGCACCTGCAGTACAGTTTTGAGAATGGTTTCTATGTAGCTACCCGCTATCGTTATGAATATACACGCTATCCTTCAAGCTCCAATAAAGAAGATGATAAGGTAAACCGTGGGGATGCGTGGGTTGGTTTTGTGCTGGGTGACTGGCGTACTGAGCTGAACTATGTTTACGCCAAAAGCACCGAAGGTGTCGCGCGTAATAATAATAAAACCTACTCCAATGAATATAATGCCAAGTTAGCCTATAAGTGGGATAAAAACTGGGCACCGTATGTTGAAGTCGGGAACGTGGGTGTGAAAACAACGGATGAGCGTCAAACTCGTTTCCGTATGGGCGTCGCCTATTCTTTCTAAATACCATCAATAGCTGGCAAAATACCCCGGAGATGTTGGCCGGGGTTTTCTGCTGCTTATTATTTATAGTCTTGAGCTTTTCTATTAATAAAAAAAGCCCTCCGCGAGGAGGGCAAGGCCAGTTACAGAAACATTAAATTAAAAACAGGGCACAATCATTTCGGGGACTACAGTTGAAACAGTTCCGGCTGCTCGGGCAGTTTGGCAATGTACAACGCCGGTTTGCCATCTTTGTCTGAGCTAAAAAGTACCGCGCGATCGTCTGGTGTAAACGACGGATGCGGGTGGGTGACCTGACGGCTGTTTGCCACGGTAGCCCAGGAAGTATCGTGGCGTGCGATGCGGAAACAGCTTTTCTTCGCTACATCAAATCCATACAGATAAGGGTCGTTATCGATGGTGTAACCGCCAGTATCCTTCACGTCTACCGGTGTACCTGAACCATCGCCGACCAGCAACGTGCCATCAAAATTGCTCATTAAATGCGAGCAGGCAGGCATTAACATTACGGCTTCATTAACGCCGGTATCAGGATTGTAGCTGGAGATGGTGCGTCCTTGCTGACCTTTCAGGTACGAGACATAGACCAGCGCCGAGCCGTTCGGGACCCAAAATTCATGGGTGCAACTTTCACCCTGCGCATGATCTTTAACTTTACGCACGTTACTGCCGTCTTCATTGACCAGCCACATTCGCGCATCGACCAGATCGTGCGGACCTTCATGGCAGAAAGCGACGGTGTTATCGTCGAACGGACGGTAAATCGGATGACCCAGCCAGTTTTTCTCTTCGTGAATCACCGCGCTGTCGCCGGTACGTAAATCGACGCGCAGCAGTCGGCAGTGCGGGCCTTTATGGAAGAAGTCATGGAACAGCTGCCAGCTGTTTAACGGTGTCCAGTCGCTTTTAGCAATTTCGATACCGACCAGTTTTGTACAGTCGCTGTTGGCAACCCAGGTACCGTAGCCCACCCAGTCATCAGACACGCGGTACACTTCGCGTTCTGCCAACGTCTTGAGATTCACTTCCAGCAGGGTGCGGTCGTTTTTGACATAGTAGAGGGCGCTGTCGTCCGGCGATAAAAAACCGCCGAAGGTATTATCACCTGCGCCTTCGGTCAACTGAACGGCTTCGGCTTTGGCAAGATCCAGTAAATAGTAGTTCCAGTGACCATCAAACTCACCGGCGAACAGCAGGTGACTGCCATCATTAAAGAAGCATTTCTGATAGAAATAGTTTCGATGACAGGTTACTTCCGGTGGGGTCAGTCGGGTGACTTCCACGCCTGTATCCGGATCGCGGCTGATTTCATAGTTCAGCTTGACCCGCATGCCTTTAGCCATAATGCACTCCTTTTACCGTACGCAGGATTTCAGCAATCTGCGTCAGCACCCAGATTTATGATGAATTTAAAAACCAAGTGATAATTTATCAAAACAGCGTTTCATCATGTGTGATTGATGACGCAATTTGTAACAAAAAGCATAAGAAAGCATTTCTGCGGCGAGAGGTTGTTGAATGCTTTATCTCTACCTCCATGGAGTTATCATTTCTTATTATTTTACATCTATCTGTTTTATATGGTTTTTAAATCCAGTTGTTTTTTGTTATCTGCCGATTTTCCGTCACTAGCGTGATCGCAACTACACTTTTGATAATAAGATGCAGAAAAAGTGAAACATTGTTTTAGTTGTAATTGAAAACGCGTTCCGAGAGAGATATCATTAACGCATTAGGAAAAACGGAACGATGTTTCGCTATCCGATAACGTATTCACGGTCAATTTATCACTGGAGGTAAATGTGGACGTAAGACAAAGTATCCACAGTGCGCATGCTAAAACCCTGGACACCCAGGCGCTGCGTAACGAATTTTTGGTAGAACAGGTATTTGTCGCAGACGAATACACCATGGTTTACAGCCACATCGACCGTATTATTGTCGGCGGGATTATGCCGGTGGCCAAAACTGTTTCCGTTGGTGGTGAAGTTGGCAAACAGCTGGGCGTAACGTATTTCCTCGAACGCCGTGAGCTGGGCGTGATCAACATCGGTGGTCCGGGCACGATTACCGTCGATGGTCAATGCTATGAAATCGGTCACCGCGATGCGCTGTATGTCGGTAAAGGTGCCAAAGAAGTGGTGTTTGCCAGCCTTGATGCGGCAACTCCGGCGAAGTTTTACTACAACTGTGCACCGGCACACACCGCGTACCCAACCAAAAAAGTCACGCCAGCAGACGTTGCGCCGGTGACGCTGGGTGATGATCTCACCAGTAACCGCCGTACCATCAACAAATACTTTGTGCCGGATGTTCTGGAAACATGCCAGTTGAGCATGGGGCTGACTGAACTGGCGCCGGGTAACCTGTGGAATACCATGCCGTGCCATACCCATGAACGCCGCATGGAAGTCTATTTCTACTTCAATATGGAAGAAGACACCTGTGTATTCCACATGATGGGGCAGCCTCAGGAAACGCGCCATATTGTGATGCACAACGAGCAGGCCGTTATTTCTCCAAGCTGGTCTATCCACTCTGGCGTGGGCACTAAAGCCTATACGTTTATTTGGGGTATGGTCGGCGAAAACCAGGTCTTTGATGACATGGATCACGTTGCAGTAAAAGATCTGCGCTAGTCGCGGGCGGCCACTCAGCCTGTCGGTGATGGGCACTATAAAAAATAAGGATTAACAATGATTTTGAATGCATTCTCTCTTGAAGGTAAAGTCGCCGTTGTGACAGGTTGTGACACCGGTCTGGGCCAGGGTATGGCGCTGGGTCTGGCGGAAGCGGGCTGCGATATCGTGGGTATCAACATTGTTGAGCCGACAGAAACTATCGAACGTGTTACTGCCCTGGGCCGTCGCTTTTTAAGCCTGACTGCCGACCTGCGTCAGATTGACGGTATTCCGGCACTGCTGGAGCGCGCGGTGGCAGAATTCGGCCATATCGATATTCTGGTGAACAATGCGGGTCTTATTCGTCGTGATGATGCGATCGATTTCAGCGAAAAAGACTGGGACGACGTCATGAACCTGAACATTAAGAGCGTATTCTTTATGTCCCAGGCGGCGGCGAAGCACTTCATCGCGCAGGGCAACGGCGGGAAAATTATTAACATCGCCTCTATGCTCTCCTTCCAGGGTGGCATCCGCGTGCCGTCTTACACCGCATCAAAAAGCGGCGTGATGGGCGTAACCCGCCTGATGGCGAACGAGTGGGCAAAACACAACATCAACGTCAATGCGATTGCACCGGGCTACATGGCGACCAACAACACGCAACAGCTGCGTGCTGATGAGCAGCGTAGCGCAGAAATCCTCGATCGTATCCCGGCAGGCCGTTGGGGTCTGCCTGACGATCTGAAGGGGCCAATCGTATTCCTGGCCTCCAGCGCATCTGACTACATCAATGGTTATACCGTTGCAGTAGACGGCGGCTGGCTGGCGCGTTAATTCCCTCTCCAGTATTAAAAAACCTGCCAACGGCAGGTTTTTTTGGTTTTAAGTTATTTTAATCCATATTATGGTTATAAATTAATCCATAAATAATTTCATATGTATGAAACGGTAATATTTAATACTCTTTAATATCAGTGTATTAAATTTTATTGAGTAATTATCTATAAATTTTAAAATTGTAATGTCCATCACATAACGGTATGGGCTAGCTATTTTATCCATAACTATGCCGTTTCCAGCCTGACGCCCCTGGCAAGGGATCCCTTATTTTCAGTTTTATGTCTTACTCTGTTTCTGGCAGGAAAAAATGGTCTCAATTAATCATGATGCTGCTTTAGCACCGCGCGCAATGCGCGACACGCGACGTATGAATCTGTTTGTCTCAGTTTCCGCTGCTGTCGCAGGATTATTATTTGGTCTGGATATTGGGGTGATCGCGGGTTCGCTGCCGTTTATCACTGAACACTTTGCGCTAAGCAGTCGTTTGCAGGAGTGGGTAGTCAGCAGCATGATGCTGGGTGCGGCAATTGGCGCACTGTTCAACGGCTGGCTCTCTTTCCGCCTCGGGCGAAAATACAGCCTGATGGTCGGGGCAATCCTCTTTGTTCTCGGATCGTTGGGATCGGCATTCGCGACAAGCGTTGAGCTTCTGATCGCCGCCCGGGTAGTACTGGGTGTAGCCGTCGGGATTGCTTCCTATACCGCGCCGCTTTATCTCTCAGAAATGGCCAGTGAAAACGTGCGCGGAAAAATGATCAGCATGTACCAGCTGATGGTCACGCTGGGCATTGTGCTGGCCTTTTTATCCGATACGGCGTTCAGCTACACCGGCAACTGGCGGGCCATGCTCGGCGTGCTGGCCCTGCCTGCGGTGGTGCTGATTGTTCTGGTGGTGTTTTTACCGAACAGCCCGCGCTGGCTGGCGCAAAAAGGGCGTCATATTGAAGCCGAAGAAGTGCTGCGTATGCTGCGAGATACCTCGGAAAAAGCCCGCGATGAACTGAATGACATCCGCGAAAGCCTGAAGCTAAAGCAGGGCGGATGGGCGCTGTTTAAGATCAACAGTAACGTGCGTCGTGCGGTTTTCCTCGGTATGTTGCTGCAGGCGATGCAGCAGTTCACCGGGATGAACATCATCATGTACTACGCGCCGCGGATTTTTAAGATGGCGGGCTTTACCACCACAGAACAGCAGATGATTGCCACCCTGGTGGTTGGCTTAACCTTTATGTTTGCTACGTTTATCGCCGTCTTTACCGTCGATAAAGCCGGGCGTAAACCGGCGCTGAAAATTGGTTTTACCGTGATGGCGCTGGGAACATTAGTGCTGGGCTACTGCCTGATGCAGTTTGATAACGGCACGGCATCCCGCGGGTTATCGTGGCTGTCCGTCGGCATGACCATGATGTGTATCGCCGGCTATGCGATGAGCGCCGCACCGGTGGTGTGGATCCTGTGCTCGGAAATTCAGCCGCTGAAATGCCGTGACTTTGGTATCACTTGTTCCACCACCACCAACTGGGTGTCGAATATGATCATCGGGGCAACGTTCCTGACGCTGCTCGACAGTATTGGCGCGGCCGGTACATTCTGGCTTTATACCGCGCTAAATGTCGTATTCATCGGTATTACGTTCTGGCTTATTCCTGAAACCAAAAATGTCACCCTGGAACATATCGAACGCAAACTGATGGCGGGAGAGAAGTTGCGGAACATCGGCGTGTAATGTTAATGCCCGGTGGCGGATTTCGCTTACCGGGCCGACAGGTTCGCATTGGCCGGGTAGGGCGAAGCCGCCACCCGGCTTTTTATTTAGCGCATCGCGCGTTTCAGGATACGTTCAGCCTGACGCTGGAAGTCTGCGGCAGCTTCTTCCACGGTTTTCTGACCGTAGTCGATGTACTGCAGTGACGTACCGAACTGCGCCACGATCTGCGGGTCATCAAAGTATGGCGACACGGTGAGTTTGGTTGGCAGCGACTGCGCCAGACGTAACCCAGCGACGGACGGATCGTTTTCTTTGATGGTGCCGTTTTGCGTCAGGATTTCAACGGCTGCTTTACTCAGCGGCACGCCGCGCTCCAGACCCAGCGTTTCGACACCTTCTTTGCTGTTCAGCAGGAAGTTAATCACTTTCGCGGCGGCTTCCGGATTTTTCGTGGATTTGCCAATAGACAGCATCTGCGCAGGTTTAAAGAACAGCCCTGCGTCCGTGGCACCTTCCATCATCGGGTAGCTACCCAGATCCAGCTTCGCCGGTGGCTTCAGGTTATCTGAATACTTGTTAATGGTGGAGTTCCACATGTAGGTGCCACCCCATTCGCCCTGGATCCACGGCTTCATTTCATACATGTTGCTCTTACCAAACGACGCATAGTATTTGGTGTCTGGCATTACGTGGCTATCAACCAGCTTTTTATAGGTCTGGAAGAACTCAACCCACTGCTCTTTGGAGTAAGAGAATTTCTTGGTCTTTTCATCTACGGCTGGAATGTTGTACTTCTGGATCATGTATGAGTTCAGCAGCGCCAGCGTGTCCTGATGCTCCAGTACCACCGGGTAGTACTGTTTGCCGAGCTTGCTTTCGAACGTCTTGCCCGCAGCCATCAACTCATCCCAGGTTTTCGGGTATTCAACGCCCGCTTTTTTCCAGGTTTCATCGTTAAAGTAGAACACGCGCGCGGTGACGGAAATGGGGATCCCGTTCAGCTTGCCGTTAACGGTGGTGGACTGCAGTTCTTTTGGATCGAACTGGCTTAAGTCGATCACGTCCTTCATTTTGTTCAAGTCGTAAAAACCGTCGCCATTTTTCGAGAAAATCGGCAGCCAGTTCCAGTTGGTTTGCATCACATCCGGCTCGGTACCGCCCGCAATCTGCGTGGTCAGGCGGGATAAGTGACCATCCCAGCCGGTATATTCGGCTTTGACGGTGATATCCGGGTTCAGCTTGTGAAACTCTTCTAACGCTTTCAGCGTGACCTGGTGGCGGCCATTGCCCCCCCACCAGGACATACGTAAATCAACATCCTTTGCCATAGAAGGCAGCGCGGTCAGGCCCAGAGTGGCGGAGATAGCGGCGCTTAAAAGCACTTTTTTCATTTTTATAACTCCATTAGAGAGAGATGTTCTTTTCAGTTTTTGCGTCAAAGAGATGACATTTATTTATATCGAACTTGAAATGCACCTTGCGGTTAAGACCTTTATCAATCATTGGCTTAGCTTTATCTGAAGGGATGCGAGCAGTCAGTTCGTAATCTGCCACTTTCAGGTAAACAAAGAATTCATGGCCCATGTTTTCCACGCGTACCATTTCGCCACTACAGTTGCCTTCGGCAAAAGGCTCTTCGGCGACGTCGACGAATTCCGGACGGATGCCGTAGAAGACATCCTGACCGACATAAGAAGAGACTTTCTCCTGCTTTTCGTCGTTCAATGGCATGGTTTCATTGCCGATGGCAATGTGCAGACGTCCCTCTTGTTCCACCAACTTGCAGGGGCGAATGTTCATCTCCGGTGCGCCGATAAAGCCAGCCACGAACATATTTTTCGGCTTGTGGTACAGGTTATCCGGGGTATCAACCTGCATGATGTGACCCAGTTTCATCACGCAGATGCGGTCACCCATGGTCATCGCTTCGGTCTGATCGTGGGTCACGTACACGGTGGTGGCCGGCTTGCCGGATTTCTTCAACTGCTTGTGCAGGTCGGAAATACGGATACGCATTGAGGCACGCAGTTTGGCATCAAGGTTGGACAGCGGTTCGTCGAACAGGAACACGTCCGGTTTCTTCACAATCGCACGGCCAACGGCCACACGCTGTGCCTGACCACCGGAGAGCTGGCGAGGCAGGCGCTCCAGCAGTTCTTCCAGTTCGAGGATCTTCGCTGCTTCGTTTACCTGGGCATCAATCTGTGCCTTCGGCATTTTGCTTAGCTTCAGGCCGAACGCCAGGTTCTCACGCACCGTCATGTGCGGGTACAGCGCATAGTTCTGGAATACCATCGCAATCCCGCGCTCCTTCGGTGCCAGATTGTTCACAATCTTCTCGCCGATACGCACTTCGCCGCCGCTGATGGTTTCCAGACCTGCCAGCATACGCAGGGTGGTGGACTTGGCGCAGCCGGATGGCCCGACAATCACCATGAATTCCCCTTCTGCAATTTTCAGGTCGATACCATGTACCGCTTTGAAGCCGTTGGAGTACACTTTTTCCAGTTTATTAAAAATCACTTCAGCCATGATATTTCCCTCTTAACCTTTAATTCCGCTGCTGGTAACGCCCTGTACGAAGTAGCGTTGTGCCAGGAAGAACACAATGATGGATGGCAGAATGGAGATACTCGCCATTGCCAGAATTTCGTTCCACGGCGCACCTTCGGTAACGTCGATGGACATTTTCAGCGCCAGTGCAATCGGGTATTTATCCACGCTGTAGACATAAATCAGCGGCCCGATAAAGTCGTTCATTGACCACATGAACTGGAACAGAGCGACAGAGATGATGGCCGGTTTCAGAATCGGCACCACCACGTACCACAGCACCTGGAAGGAGTTACAGCCGTCAATCTGCGCCGCTTCTTCCATGTCACGCGGTACGCCGCGCAGGAACTGAATCAGCATGAAGACAAAGAACCCTTGCGTGGCGAAGGCCAGCGGCAGGTACAGCGGCATATAGCTGTTCAGCATGCCCATTTCACGGAACATCAGGTACTGCGGGATCAGCAAGACGGTGCTTGGCAGCAGCATGGTGGTGATGAGCGTGGCGAACCAGAATTTCTTCCATGGGATCTCGAAGCGGGCAAAGCCGTATGCCACGATGGTGGAAGAGATAATGGTCAGGATGACTTTCGGAATCACATACTTAAAGGTGTTCAGCATGTAATGGCCGAAGGTGTATTCGGTACCGGTTTTCCAGCCGTTGACGAAGCCATCCCAGGTGGCGTTTGCAGGCCACAGGCTCAGGGTGGTGAAGATCTCGTGGTTCGGTTTGAACGAGGCCGAGAACATCCACACCAGCGGGTACAGCATCAGCAGCCCTACCAACAGCAGGATCACGTAGCGGATGGCCGCGTTAATTTTTTCCCGACGCAGGGTGCGGGCAACTTCACGCTCAGCGATGCTCTGAGCTTCAGAGATTTGTTGGATATCAGCCATTTTTGCCTCCCTTATCGGCGGAATAGAACACCCAGTATTTCGAAGACTTGAAGGCAATGGCCGCAAAGACCGCAACAACCAGGAACAATACCCAGGCCAGCGCCGCGCCGTAGCCCATGTCAAAGTACTTGAAGGCCGTGTCGTAGATGTACAGGGAGAACAGGTAGGTGGAGTAGGTTGGTCCGCCGCCGGTTATCACGTACGGGCCAGTAAACTCCTGGAATGCCTGTGTGGTCTGCATGATGAAGTTGAAGAAGATAACCGGCGTAATCAACGGCACGGTGACTTTCATAAACATCTGCCATTTGGATGCGCCATCGATCATTGCCGCTTCGTACTGAGACTGCGGTACGTTTTGCAACGCCGCGAGGAAGATAACCATCGCGGAGCCAAACTGCCAGACGCGCAGCAGGGTCACGGACATCAGTGCCAGCGAGGGTTCACCCAGCCAGTTAACCGGGTCAAAGCCTAATACACCGATAAAGCTGTTCAGCAGACCGTCGATGGCAAACAGCGCACGCCACAGCACGGCGATAGCCACGGAGCTACCGAGGATGGACGGAATATAGTAAGCCGTACGGAAGAAGCCGATACCGCGTAATTTAAAGTTAAGAACAAACGCAATCCCTAATGCAAATGCCAGTTTTAATGGGATTGTCAAAAATACGTAGGCGAACGTCACGCCCATGGATTTCCAGAAGAGAGCATCTTCTGTCAGCATGTAGCGATAGTTCTCGATGCCGTTAAACACCGGCGGACTCATCAAGTCATACTCAGTAAAACTGAGGAAGAAAGATGAAACGAATGGGAAGGCGGTAAAGATTATCAACCCTATGATATAGGGTGATATCCACGCCAATCCCAGCATTCTGTTTTCATTCATACATACCTACCTGGCGAGTAATGGTTTAATACGGATTCGGTTGTAACGAACCGGACATACTCTCTGGATGCCCGGTGTGTCGGCGTTCTGTGTCTGTTTGCGATACCAATACTCCCTGTTAATGATTGATATACAATGCTTTTAATGTTGTCATTAACCGGTTGTCATCCTAACGATCAACATGAATGAACCGCCGTTCTTGATTTGTAAAACATCGTTTTAATTTATTTTATTGCGATTTGTTTCTACGTCATTCACATAATGATGGAAATGTGATCAAAGTCGAAACGGCGTTTCAAATAGGTGAGGTGCGCGTCATATTTTAAAAATTCCTGCCGGATTTCTATGGGTTATGACGACATGTATGGCAGCTTTTTGGGCGGGTTAAAGTAATGAAAGTTATATTATTAACATGCTAACAATGCTATTGCGGGCATAAAAAAGCCTTCCACTAAGGAAGGCTTGAAATAAAAGGGGACATTATTTTTTCAGGAAGTCTTCACGTACCGGTGTGAAGGTATCCAGTAATGTTCCCGGCTTTAAACACACGCAGCCGTGCATAATATTGGGCTGTTTATATAACGTGTCACCGGCGCGCACGACATGCTTTTCTTCGCCAATGGTAAATTCAAATTCACCTGACAGCACGTAGGTTAGCTGCTCGTGCGGGTGGCAGTGCATTGGGCCAACTGCGCCTTGTTCAAAGTTGACTTCAACGGCCATCATTTTGCCATCGTGAGCCAGAATGCGGCGGCTCACGCCATTGCCCAAATCTTCAAGGGTGGTTTCTTTATGAAAAATAAACATCCGGCAGTCCTGTAGTATGTTGAAACAATGTTTCATTAAATTTATATCAGAAACCCTCAAAAAGAAAACGATAGCGGCAGATGTGGAAAGTTGATCACATCTTTGGTTCACTGGAGAGATAACAACGTACAGGGGAAAAATGATGAAAACGATTGGTCTGTTGGGTGGGATGAGCTGGGAATCGACTATTCCGTACTATCGCCTGATAAATGAGGGCGTAAAGCAGCGCCTTGGCGGGCTGCATTCGGCGCAGATTTTGCTCCATAGCGTCGATTTTCATGAGATTGAAGCCTGCCAGTCGCGCGGGGACTGGCAGCAGGCGGGAGAAATTCTGGCGCGTGCGGCGGTCGGGTTACAGCAGGCGGGTGCTGAAGGCATCGTGCTGTGTACTAACACCATGCACAAGGTCGCCGAAGCGATTGAAACGGCGTGTGACGTACCGTTCCTGCATATTGCCGATGCGACGGGGCGTGCCATCAGTCAACTGAATATGAACAACGTGGCGCTGCTGGGTACGCGCTATACCATGGAGCAGGATTTTTACCGTGGACGCCTACAGGATGAATTTGGTATTAGCACCTTGATTCCCGAACAAGACGTACGCCTGAAAATTAACCGGATAATTTTTGAAGAGCTATGCCTTGGCGAGTTCAGCGATGCGTCGCGCGACTATTACCTGAGTGTGATAGGCGACCTGGCGAGCCAGGGAGCGCAAGGGGTGATTTTTGGCTGTACCGAGATTGGTCTGCTGGTGCCAGCAGAATTAAGCCCACTACCGGTGTTTGATACGGCGGCGATTCATGCGGCTGATGCGGTGGAGTTTATGCTGTCTTGATGCTGGGGTGCCGGATGGCGCTTGCGCTTATCCGGCCTACATTATGGGGCAGGCCGGATAAGCGCGTTGTTAGATGCTGTTCAGGCTGGGGCTAAATTCCACGGTCAGTACGCCTTTATAGTATCCGGCGGCTTTGTCGGTGACGCGGAATTTATCCACAATCAGCCGCAGCGGTGCAGGGGAGCAAAGGACAGGATAGGTAATCGACGGTAGTCGTACCGGACGTACTTGATCCTGACCGTTTTCTCCGGCTTGTAGAGTGAAGGAATCGTTGTTTTTAACCGTTCTCCAGCCTTTGCTGTGAGGATCGAACATTTCCACGCGGTAATCGACTCGTTCGGCTTCATCTGTTCCGCCCGTGGCGGTGTTATAGATGGAGAAATAGCCGTCTTTGCGAGCCGCCGCCGTTTTGCCTTCATCTCTAAATGACAGCTCCATGCTGTCACTGTTGGAGTTGAAGCCGTCGTACAGGCACATATCCAGATTGGTAACATCTTCGACATAGCTGTTGCTGGTGACCGAACCGGTTGGGTGCAGATCAAGCTGTACCAGCGGATTCGCGCCGTTAAATTCCGGGAAGTAGATATCCTGTTTGCCGGTGGCTTTGCCTTTGAGGGTGATGTCGGCTAAATAAGTGATTGAACTCGCGCCCGCTTCCCATTTTATTTTAACTTGGCCTTCCCATACCCCCCCAACGGGGAGGTTGTTCATTTCGGTTTGCGGTATCCAGACTGTTAGCGTTTTTGTGTTTGTTATGAAGCTATAGTCGTCACCATAGCAGTTTACTGCGGGATAACGGTTGAGTGCGCGTTTTCCGCCGCAATATGTTCCTTGACCATTTGAATCAATATACAGTGGCTCTGTATAAGCTTGCAGTTTTAGTGGATGAGTCATACGACTTCGCTTCTCGGTCAGTATTATCGTGATGGTTGAACCATTACTCTGATGTGTACAGGTTTGCTGTATATTCGAATATCCGCAGGTGTAAGTTGAGTACTGTGGGTCATAACCTATCGCACCTCCGTAATCGCGGTTCCATAAGTATGTATCGGCAGGTGCGCCGGAAGGGATCTCATAATCTTGGGTGCTAGTGACGTTGGGGGTGGGGCCGTTATAGCTTTCGGCTTGCGAATAGCCACTCACCATTAATCCACATACCATTAAAAAGGTGATTAATTTCATTGCACACTCTCCCTTTGTGCGGTTTCTAGCGCTTGTCTGCGCTGTGATTGCTTAAGCTGTGCCTGTACCTGAATTGGCGAAGGCAACTGATCGTAGGTCACCACAGAGCATTGAATATCTCCGGCAAAGCGAATGCTGGCGCGTTTCTTCAGTACCTTCAGTGGGCATTTCAGGAATGACTGACCAGCCAATACGTACAGATCGCGTGAAGAGCTCTGCATTTCCAGCGTGAACCCACCGTCATCTGCCATCAGCAACATCGCACTGTTTACCCCAATGACTGGATATTTTTTCAGCGCTTCCGGCAGCAGCAGTCGGCCAATATAGTTGTAGTTAAAGGTAGCGGACACCTCGCGATAGCGCAGTTTACCTGGCAGCAACATCAGGCTCTGTTTACCTGAACCGGTAATCAGGTTGGTGGTACCGGTCTGGTTTTTACGTGCGCTGTCGTTGATGTCGACGTAACCCATTTCATAACCGGTGTAAGGGAACAGGACCGATTCATCGCCTGTCAGGCTGGCTTTACTGCCATTTGTGGTGGCATCCACGGACAAATCATCGGCATCGGCGTCGTCCATTTTTTTCACCGCGATTAGCACGGCTGCCGATGGGTCACCGTTACCCGCGCGGCCAACCTGCACTCCGTGG
>NZ_SZXN01000058.1:63259-69301 GCF_005281195.1 Citrobacter sp. wls613 | reverse complement strand
GCTGACGGCAAGCGTGGAGCTATAGCTGCCGGTAAAGGCGGTACTGTGATCGCGGTCCTGCGTGTCGTAGCTATCGGTGAGATAGGCGCTGAGGTTGCCATACAGACCATCAATACGACCGTTGACGCCGCTGTCGAGGGTATCAGTATTAATACCGCCAAGGCTCACACCCACTTCTTTATGGTTGACGTTATCGTCATACCAGGTCCGTGCCAGATTCCAGGATGTCTGGTCGCTACTGTTTTTACTAGTGCGATAATCGGCACCGATGGTGGTGCTACGGCTGCGCGCGTTATTATCCTGGCGCGGCATCTCACTGAAGGTAAACATAAAGTAGGCACCGTTATCGTTGCCGGTGCTGTCGTTGTTGTTACGCGTAAATACGCCGAGGTTGGTGTTCAGGATCCAGCTAGTCAGGCTGAAAGAGCGTGAGGCGCTAAACTGGATAGTATCTGAGGTGGAATTAGCGCTTGCCTGGTTGAAATAGTTATCACTAAAGTCTTCGTCGTTGTCCCAGCGCGTGCGATAGTCCGCATGGTTGCGGGTGCGGTTCCAGTTTAAGGAAAGGCTCCAGCTTAAGATGTTTTGTGATAGACCTGCGCTGATGCTTTCAAAACAGTTGAGATCGTAATCTTCAGAATCAGTATCGCCGGAACACTGACCGCCGCTAGTATCTTTTCGGTACAAGTTCAGTGAGGGCAAGTTCTCCACCCGCCAGTTGAGCTGCTGCATGTTACCGCGGCCACCCTGGTCGTTATAGAAAAAGCCGGTTTGCAGATCCATATCACCCAAAGCACCCAGTGCCGGGGTGATATGACCGTTAACTTCCGCAGAAAAGTTATTGTCTACCGAGGCCACGCCGAGCATCAGCTCGCTTTGTGCCGTTACCGGAAGCCGCACGCCAGCCTGGGCAGAGGTGGAACCGTCATCGCTATAGCTTGTTGATGAACTGGAGTCATCCGCCAGTTTACCCGCCTGGATAAACCACTGGGCATGGCCGTCCGTTATGCTCCCCGTTTTGGTAAAAGGAACCACTTCAGTACGGGCAAGCTGATTGCTTTCATAAATTTTCAGCTGAAGGGTGTAGCTCCCTGACGGGAACGAGCTGGTGTCGAGTGACTGATTGCCGCCGTTTAAGTAAAACGAACCGAGCAGTTGGTTATCGCGATAGGCATCAACGCGTGAGCTGCGCGAAAGCAATACGTTGACCGGTGTGCCCTGGCCCGCCTGTTCGCGGTTGAGATAGCTCAAGGTCGATCCTGCGCGAACCCCGTCAAAGGCGTCAAGCGGCAGGAAGGTGAAATTAAAGTTACCGCCATCAAGATTAAACAGGCTGCGGCTATCCATTCGCCCGCCCTGAACGTAAAAGCGGCTCATGAGATCGTAGCGATAGTACAGTTCGCTGACGTCAACATCAGTCTCGGTTTCACCATCGCTCTCGTTGCCATTCAGGCTCCAGTAACCGCCAATGTAGCTGTTATCGGTGATGCCTAATGCGCCCGTACCTTGCAGATATGCCGATTTAAAATCGTCCTGGATGGCGACGTTAATATCCTGCTGATGGATGAACGCGTTAACGATATCATCATCCTGGCTTGCTTTCAGATAGAGAGCGGTTTGGGTGCTGTCGGGATACCACTCTTTATTTAAGAAGAGATTGACGGCGTTCTGTTCGTCATTATAAATCAGTGCGACGTCGTTAGTGGTGAGATAACCGCAGCCAGCGCCGCTGTTTACCGTCGAACAGGCAAGTTCACCGTGACGTTCAAGAGGTTGGCTGAGTTTTGCTGCAACGGTTTTGATACGAGCCTGATCGTTACCCAGCGCCATTGCGGAGATGATCTTTTGGGGCTGTTCAAACTTAACGGTATCAAGGTTAACGGTGGCATAAAACTTACCCAGATTGCGTCCTGCAAGATAGACGTCAATATATTCCTGCTGGCCCTGTACAATGGCTTCAAATCCTGGTGGAATTGCGTCTGTTCGCCGCGCGTAAGCCGTATTGAGCATGGAAAAGATTAATAGCCCAAGAATTGATTTTTTCATCACTCAATCATCGTCCTTGATATAACAAAAATGAACCGAAGAAGACTCTTCGGTTCATTGGATTTATTGCGGAAAATTAAGGCTGAGCAGTAGCAGTCTGGTACAGGTAGATGCTGACAATGCCCTGATAGGTACCAGTAGTCAGAGGTTCCTGCGTGGTCTGTGCGATCTGCAGGGCTTTAGCTACAGAACCTGTTTTCAGTGCGGTATCAGCATTCGGGAACAGTTCTTTTGCTGCCAGAGTTACCGCGGTAGTAGACAGCGCTTCGCCGCCCCAGGAAACGGTCATCGGAACGGTGTCACCACCCAGGCTGTTAACCAGAACGGCATCGCTGGTCAACTGCATCATGACATCACTTGTCACGTCGTTTGCCCAGATTTTGGTCTGCAGCTGGTAAGGAACCAGACCGGTGCCTGGGATATACTGCATATCAACGTTTTTTGGCAGCGCAGAGTTATCAACCTGAGTCATATCCAGCGCGGCATCAACGGTTGCAGTAACGGTAATATCTTTCTGTACTGCCATTGCAGAACCCATTACAGAAACCATTGCCAAAGCGAGTAAGGATTTAGAGATAACTGATTTCATTTACTTATATTCCATGTAATAAATTACTGATTAATGAATTGGGAAGTCCTGCGAGTGCTTTGACTTGTCAATCCAGTTCCAATACTGAACAACGACCCGGTCGTAATTCAATATGTTTTTAGGTACATAGCTAGCGCGTGGGTAAATATTATTACCAACATCCTGCCATGCACAGTCTTTGTCTGATTGTGATTTTTTACACAATCCTATTTTTAATATTTTAAAACGCTGGTTACCGGTGTTTGTTATTTTTCCATCGGCAAGTAGGTTGATTTTTAGCTGCGGGTTTTCTGGTGGGACGCTGACGAGTACACCCCAGATAAGATTAATGGTTAACTGCGACTTGGTATTTTGAGTCCCTTCAAGCGGGTCATCAAGCTGCGGTACTGCCTCGAACTTCACACGGTAGGTTGTCTCTTCCTTTACCGGCTCCATTGCGACCAGTCGTACCATTTTAGTGGCGCCAGCGGGGAGGGCGAATTTGGGAGGCATAACGACAATCGCGGTAGGATCGCCATTTTTGATTTCAGTTTCTTTTTCTTGGGTTGTGCCGATACCGGTAATATTAAGAATTGACGTCTTAATATATTGCACATCGCTGGAGCGAGAAATAACACGTACGCTGCTTTCGCCTTGATCGTTCATATCAACTGACATGGGATAGACGGACATATTTGCGTGGCAGAGCGGGGCCAAACATGCTAGTGAAATAGCACACAGGTTTAACTTTAGTGTCATGTTATAATTCCCTGTTAGTCATTCTGTTATTCAGCATCCTGTTGAATAAGTAATGCGCTAGTTATGGTTTAATATTTAAAGTAAGAAAGTGTTATGGAATGAGGTAAAATTATACTTTTTACGATTCGCAATAAAGTGTGTTTTCCTAAAAAGTATATTAAGGAAAGATTAAATCATATTTTGCGTGAATGGATTTCAATGTTATATAATATCTTATTTATTGGTTTCATTATGTTATAAATAAAAAACACTTCTTTAGCTATTTGTGCTACATGGTTTTTTTGGGATTTTATGAATTTAGCCAGCATTTATAAGATTCAATGATATTAGGTGTTTGATGTATTAAATGACTGCTAAAAGCATCAACCAGCGCTGATGAAGGGCGATGTAAAGGATGTACTAGACTTACGGTAAACGGCACTGAAACGCTAAATCGGCGGATAACGATCCCACTGCTGGCATAGTCCATCGCCGTCAGCGGATTCACAACAGAGATCCCCACGCCAGCGCGTACCATCGCGCAAATAGAGGCGGCACTATGGGTTTCAATCACCATCCGGCGTTTGACCTGGTGCTCGTTAAACAGGGTATCCAGCAGTTGGCGGTAGCTGTCGGTGCGGGACAGACTAATATAGTTTTCGCCCTGAAAATCTTGCGGTGTTAAGACCGTTTTTTCAGCCAGCGGATGCCCTTGCGGCAATACGCAAACTTCGTCAAGTGAGAGTAACTCCGTGCGCTCGGTCCCGGCGGGGGTATGGACTGTTTCCGTTATCCCTAAATCATGACGCTGTGCCGACAGCCACTCCTCCAGCAGCGGAGACTCCTGCGGCACAATCTGAATATTGACCTGTGGATAGCGTGCCAGAAACGGTTGCAGCAGCGAGGGCAAAAAGGATTGTGAAAAGACCGGCAGACAGACAATTGATAACTCCCCCTGGCGGAACTCGCGCAGGCTTTCTGCGGCACTGACGATGCGGTCTAGGCCGTACCAGGAACGCTGCACTTCTTCAAATAACCGTAACCCTTGCACCGTTGGGTGCAGGCGACCACGGCTGCGCTCGAAAAGCTTTAATCCTAGCACCTGTTCAAATCGCGCCAGCTCGCGGCTGACGGTCGGCTGCGAGGTATTTAGCATCCGCGCGGCTTCCGTCAGATTACCCGCCGTCATAATGGCGTGAAAAATTTCGATATGGCGCAGGTTAACGGCAGGCATGGGTAATCCTCGAATAAACAGTCCATATCATTTTTGCATAGACTCGCGATAAAACGATATTTTTTATTCTGTTCAGGCTGTGGCGTAATCATAAAAAACAGATACCGGAGTTCGCTATGCCACGTCCACTCAACAATACCGATACTGACCTGACCGCTGACAACCTGCTGCGCCTGCCCGCCGAATTTGGCTGCCCGGTGTGGGTTTACGATGCACAAATCATCCGCGAGCAGATTGCCAAACTGAGCCAGTTTGATGTGATTCGTTTTGCCCAAAAGGCGTGCTCGAATATTCATATTCTGCGCCTGATGCGTGAGCAGGGCGTGAAGGTGGATTCTGTCTCATTAGGTGAGATTGAACGTGCGCTGGCGGCAGGGTATGTCGCGGGGAAAGATGAGATTGTCTTTACCGCCGATATGATTGATGAAGCGACGCTGGCACGGGTGCATGAGCTGCAAATCCCCGTTAACGCCGGGTCGGTGGATATGCTTGAGCAACTGGGCCAGGTATCGCCGGGTCACCGCGTGTGGCTGCGTGTTAACCCTGGTTTTGGTCATGGGCACAGCCAGAAAACCAATACCGGCGGTGAAAATAGCAAGCACGGGATCTGGTATAGCGACCTTCCGGCGGCGCTGGAAGTGATCCAGCGCTACCAGCTAAAACTGGTCGGTATTCATATGCATATCGGCTCCGGCGTGGACTACGGTCATCTGGAGCAGGTGTGCGGCGCGATGGTGCGTCAGGTGGTGGAGTTTGGTCAGGATCTTGAAGCGATCTCGGCAGGCGGTGGTTTGTCGATCCCGTATTGTGAAGGGGAAGAGGCGATCAACACCGATCACTACTTTGGCCTGTGGAATACTGCGCGTGAGCAAATCGCTAAACACCTGGGGCATCCGGTGAAACTTGAGATCGAGCCTGGTCGTTTCCTGGTGGCCGAAGCAGGCGTGCTGGTGGCGCAGGTGCGCAGCGTTAAAGAGATGGGTAGCCGTCACTTTGTGTTGATCGACGCGGGCTTTAACGATCTTATGCGTCCGGCGATGTACGGCAGCTATCACCACATTTCGGCGCTGGCGGGCGATGGTCGTCCGCTGTCGCAGGCCGCGCAGATTGAAACGGTAGTGGCTGGGCCGTTGTGCGAATCTGGTGACGTTTTCACTCAACAAGAGGGTGGGAAAGTCGAAACGCGTCTGCTGCCAGCGGTTGTTCCGGGCGATTACCTGGTGCTGCACGATACCGGGGCGTACGGTGCGTCGATGTCGTCGAATTACAATAGCCGTCCGCTGCTGCCGGAAGTGCTGTTTGATAACGGCGTGGCGCGGTTGATTCGTCGTCGCCAGACCATTGATGAGCTGTTAGCGCTGGAACTTATTTGAGAGATGGGATTCCCGGCGGCGCTGCGCTTGGCCGGGTGTAGGCCGGATAAGGCGGTAGCCGCCATCCGGCAATGTGCGCGGTG
>NZ_SZXN01000058.1:48739-63249 GCF_005281195.1 Citrobacter sp. wls613 | reverse complement strand
CCTGATGGCGCTACGCTTATCAGGCCTACAAATATGCACGAATGTATCCCGGCACTATTCGTAAAACGGCCCGGTTGTGACCGAATCCCGCAATACCAGCGTGCCGGTAAATGGCGGGATAGGTTCAACGTTCTCACCGTTCGCCAGGCGGACGGCCTGGTCGATGGCCGTGGTGATCATGCTATCAATCGGCAGATAGACGGTCGACAGCCCCGGCTCCAGCCATTTGGCGCTGGGGGCATCATCAAAACCAAACAGCGATACATCCTGCGGGATCTTCAGCCCGGCCTGATGTAATGCTTTTGAGGCACCTAATGCCATATCATCGTTACAGGCAAAGAGGGCGCTGAAAATCACCCCTTCCTCCAGCAATTCACGGCAGGCCTCGAAGCCTTTCATCATCGTAGAATCACCGTATTTAACTTTCGCGGGATCCCAGGGAATACCATGCTTTTCCAGCGCCTTACGATAACCCATCAGGCGTGACTTACCGGTCGGGGTATGGTGCGGGACGGTGATACAGGCAATATCGCTATGGCCTTGTGAAATCAGGTAACTTACCGCTTGATACGCCGCATTTTCTTGTTCAAAGAAAATTGCCCGGTCGCGGGCCTGGCTGACATCGCGATTAATGACCAGCAGTGGCATATTAATGCTATGCATCAGCGACATAATCGCTTTTTCGCTCATATAGCGGGTGTAAAGAATAATGGCGTCGCACTGGCGGTCGGCCAGCATTTGTACCGCTTCCTGTTCGCGCTCCGGCGTATCGTGGCCGTCGGTCACGATCAGCTGTTTGCCGTGGGATTCGGTTTGGCGTGAAGCCTGTTGCAGCAGACGGCCAAAATAGAAGCCATCGAATGTGGAAACCACCAGGCCAATGCTGTTACTGGTGCGATTCGCCAGCGAACGCGCCAAAAAATTAGGGCGGTAGTCTAAGGCCTGCATGGCATTAAAGACTTTCTGGCGCGTGCTTTCTTTGACTTGACCCGTTCCGTTCAGCACACGCGAAACGGTCGCTTTTGATACGCCAGCATGACGAGAAACATCCAACATCGTTGTCATGACGCTATCCTGATTAATCCTTTGACGAAGAATTCCCTGATTCTGTCAGCGTCGAAACGGAATGTCGACGGACCAGCGTAGGGTTGAATACATGCGTTATTTCCGGTGCCGGAAGGTTGTCGGCCAACGCCAGCGCCAGTTCGGCGGCCTGGGTTGCCATCGTTACTATTGGGTAGCGTACCGTCGTCAGCCGTGGACGCACGTAGCGGGAAACCAGCACATCATCAAAACCGATCAGTGATATTTCGCCCGGTACATCGATGCCATTATCATTTAATACACCCATAGCACCTGCCGCCATTGAGTCGTTATAGCAGGCGACAGCGGTGAAGTTCTTGCCACGTCCCAGCAGTTCCGTCATCGCCTGCTCACCGCCGCTTTCGTCCGGTTCACCGAAGGTCACCAGCTGATCGTTGATCGGGATGTTGCTTTCTGCCAGCGCATCGTAATAGCCCTGCAGACGATCTTCTGCATCAGAAATACTGTGGTTAGAGCACAGGTAGCCGATGCGTGTATGGCCCTGCTGGATGAGGTGGCGGGTTGCCAGCCATGCGCCGTAACGGTCATCAAGCGCAACGCAGCGCTGTTCGAAGCCAGGCAGGATGCGATTGATAAGCACCATGCCGGGGATTTGTTTCATTAATGACGCCAGCTCCGCGTCCGGGATAATTTTTGCGTGAACCACCAGAGCCGCGCAGCGGTGGCGAATAAGTTGCTCAATCGCCTGACGTTCTTTCTGCTCGTTATGGTAGCCGTTACCAATCAGTAAAAAATTACCCGTGTTATAGGCCACCTGCTCGACAGCTTTAACCATTGCCCCGAAGAATGGATCGGACACATCACCCACCACCAGACCGACGGTCTCGGTGGATTGCTGTGCCAGCGCACGCGCATTGGCATTAGGGTGGTAGTTGAGTGATTCCATTGCACTCATCACAGCCAGGCGGGAGGCTTCGCTGGCTTTAGGGGAATGATTGATCACGCGAGAAACGGTGGCGACTGATACACCAGCGAGTTGGGCTACGTCCTTTATAGTCGCCATGATAGTACCTGTTGTGGGTAAACGCTTACATTCCGTCAGTGTTACGGAAAATGGCTGGTTGTTCAAGCAGATTGCCCATCAGGACTGCGCAAATGTGAGCGCACACGAGCGAAGTAAGACAGAAAGAGAGAATGAAAATCTTTGCTTACACTTTGCGATGACCTGTTGCGATTGTTCGCTGGCGAGGAGAAAGACAGGATTGCTAGAGTTGAGATCCCAGAGGTATTGATAGGTGAAATCAGCTTTCGGGTTGATCACAAGATTTACACCAACCTGCGCAGATGCGCAGGTTTTTTTTTTGCCTTTACGCGCATCTGTAACAGTAAGCGATAATTTACACAACTGGTTGCACTTGGGTTCATTCCTTTGCGTTTTCGGACTGGCGTATCGGCCCGGTGGCGACCACAATCAAGATCCCAGAGGTATTGATTGGTGAGATTATTCGGTACGCATTTCGTACCTGTCTCTTGCACCAACCTGCGCGGATGCGCAGGTTTTTTTTCGCCTCTTTTTTCGGACTCTATTTACCTGTCGCGCCTCCCCCACAACTCGTATAATCTGCCACCATTCATCTTTAGATAATTGATGGTACAGGGAGTTGAAATGCTATTAGGGTTTTTTCGCAATGTGTTTCGCGTGCTTTTCCGCGTTCGCCTTACGGGCGATGTCAGTGCACTACGGGGAGAGCGCGTCTTAATCACTCCCAATCATGTCTCTTTTATCGACGGTATGCTGCTGGCGCTGTTTTTGCCTATTCGCCCGGTCTTTGCGGTTTATACCTCGATCAGCCAGCAATGGTACATGCGCTGGCTCACCCCGCTGATTGATTTCGTGCCGCTAGACCCCACTAAACCGATGTCAATTAAGCATCTGGTTCGCCTGGTTGAGCAGGGACGTCCGGTGGTTATTTTCCCGGAAGGCCGTATTTCGACCACCGGCTCATTGATGAAAATCTATGACGGTGCCGGATTTGTCGCGGCGAAATCGGGCGCGACGGTGGTGCCAGTGCGCATTGAGGGCGCTGAGCTGAGCTACTTTAGCCGCCTGAAAGGTTTAGTTAAACGACGTTTCTTCCCACGCATTCAGCTACATATCCTGCCGCCTACGCAGTTACCGATGCCAGAAGCGCCGCGCGCCCGCGATCGCCGCAAGATGGCCGGTGAAATGCTGCACCAGATTATGATGGAAGCGCGCATGGCCGTACGACCGCGTGAGACGTTGTATGAGTCTCTGCTGGCGGCGAAGTACCGCTTTGGCGCAGGAAAAAACTGCATTGAAGACGTTAACTTTACCCCGGACAGCTATCGCAAACTGCTGACCAAAACGCTGTTTGTTGCCCGTATTCTGGAAAAATACAGCGTAGAAGGTGAGAAGATTGGTCTGATGCTCCCCAATGCGGGGATTAGCGCGGCTGTGATTTTTGGCGCTATTGCCCGTCGACGTATTCCGGCCATGATGAACTACACGGCGGGCGTAAAAGGGCTGACCAGCGCCATTACCGCCTCCGAAATCAAAACGATTTTTACCTCCCGCCAGTTTCTCGACAAAGGCAAACTCTGGCATCTGCCGGAACAGCTTACCCAGGTGCGCTGGGTGTACCTGGAAGATTTAAAAGCCGATGTTACCTTTAACGATAAAGTGTGGATTTTCTCTCATCTGCTGATGCCGCACCTGGCTCAGGTGAAGCAGCAGCCTGAAGAAGCTGCGGTGATCCTCTTTACCTCCGGCTCTGAGGGCCATCCGAAAGGTGTGGTGCACAGCCACAAAAGCATTCTGGCGAACGTCGAGCAAATTAAAACCATTGCCGACTTCACCGCCGACGATCGCTTTATGTCGGCGCTGCCGTTGTTCCACTCTTTTGGCCTGACGGTGGGGCTGTTTACGCCGCTCCTGACCGGTGCCGAAGTCTTTCTCTATCCCAGCCCGCTGCATTATCGCATTGTGCCGGAGCTGGTGTATGACCGAAACTGCACCGTGCTGTTTGGCACCTCGACGTTCCTCGGCAACTACGCGCGCTTTGCCCATCCTTATGATTTCCACCGCCTGCGCTACGTGGTAGCGGGAGCTGAAAAGCTGCAGGACACCACAAAGCAACTGTGGCAGGAGAAGTTTGGGTTGCGTGTGCTTGAAGGTTATGGCGTGACGGAATGTGCGCCGGTGGTGTCGATTAACGTGCCGATGGCGGCAAAATCAGGCACGGTAGGGCGTATTCTGCCCGGTATGGATGCCCGACTGCTGGCGGTTCCAGGCATTGAAGACGGCGGACGTTTGCAGTTGAAAGGTCCGAACATTATGAGCGGCTATTTGCGCGTTGAAAAACCGGGTGTACTGGAAGTGCCGACGGCAGAAAATGCACAGGGCGAGGTTGAGCGCGGCTGGTATGACACCGGTGACATTGTGCGTTTTGACGAGAACGGCTTTGTGCAGATTCAGGGGCGCGCCAAGCGCTTTGCGAAAATTGCTGGTGAGATGGTATCGCTGGAAATGGTGGAGCAGCTGGCGCTGGCGGTCTCTGCTGACAAAATGCACGCCACGGCTATCAAGAGTGATGCCAGCAAAGGTGAGGCGCTGGTGTTGTTCACCACTGACAGCAAGCTGACGCGTGAAAAACTGCTGCAGCATGCGCGGGCCCACGGCATCCCTGAGCTCGCCGTGCCGCGTGATATTCGCCACCTGAAGCAACTCCCTCTCCTCGGCAGCGGTAAGCCGGACTTTGTAACGCTGAAAAGCTGGGTTGATGAACCGGAACAACAACATGCGTGAGTCAGTACACACTAACACTTCAATCTGGTCCAAAGGGATGATGTCCGTTATCGCCGCGCAGTTTCTGTCGGCGTTTGGCGATAACGCACTGCTGTTTGCCACCCTGGCGTTGCTGAAAGAGCAATTCTATCCGGACTGGAGCCAGCCGATCCTGCAAATGGTGTTTGTGGGTGCTTACATTCTTTTCGCCCCTTTTGTCGGGCAGATGGCGGACAGCTTTGCCAAAGGCAGAGTGATGATGTTCGCCAACGGTCTCAAACTGCTGGGGGCGGCAAGTATTTGCTTCGGTGTTAACCCTTTTCTGGGGTACACGCTAGTGGGCGTTGGCGCGGCGGCGTATTCACCGGCCAAGTATGGCATTCTCGGGGAACTGACCACCGGCGATAAACTGGTGAAAGCTAACGGTCTGATGGAAGCCTCAACCATCGCTGCTATTCTGCTGGGCTCGGTGGCTGGCGGTGTGCTTGCCGACTGGCATGTGATAGCCGCGCTCTCGGTTTGCGCACTGGCCTATGCGGGTGCGGTGGTGGCTAACCTGTCAATCCCGAAGCTTGCTGCCGCGCGTCCTGGTCAGTCGTGGCATCTGGGGAAAATGACGCGCAGCTTCTTCTGCGCGGCGTCTTCGTTGTGGCGCAACGGTGAAACGCGTTTCTCGTTGGTGGGAACCAGCCTGTTTTGGGGCGCGGGGGTGACGCTGCGTTTTCTGCTGGTACTGTGGGTGCCGGTAGCGTTGGGGATTACCGATAACGCCACACCGACCTATCTCAACGCGATGGTGGCAATTGGGATTGTTGTTGGCGCGGGTGCTGCGGCGAAGCTGGTCACGCTGGAGACAGTGTCTCGCTGTATGCCAGCGGGGATCCTGATTGGCGTCGGCGTACTGTTCTTATCTCTGCAGCATGCGCTGTTGCCGTCCTATGGGCTGCTGATGCTTATTGGTGTGCTGGGCGGTTTCTTTGTTGTGCCGCTGAATGCGTTATTGCAGGAACGAGGCAAAAAAAGCGTCGGCGCGGGTAATGCCATCGCGGTGCAAAATCTGGGTGAAAACAGCGCCATGCTGCTGATGCTCGGTATTTACTCGCTGGCGGTGCTGGTGGGCATTCCGGCAGTTGCTATCGGAATTGGCTTTGGCGGGCTGTTCGCGCTGGCGATTACGGCGCTGTGGATCTGGCAACGTCGCCATTAGCCTGTTACGTGCTGTTGCCGGATGGCGGCGTTGCCTTATCCGGCCTACAGTACAGCTTGTTTTTGTAGGCCTGATAAGCGTAGCGCCATCCGGCACTACACGTTACGGTGCAGGATAGGTATAGACCTGATGCACCGCTTCAATCTCTGCCAGTACCTCTTCGCTTAACGTCAGATGCAAACTTTCGACATTGGTTTTTAGCTGTTCCATAGTTGTCGCCCCCAGCAGGGTGCTGGCGACAAACGGCTGGCGACGCACAAAGGCCAGTGCCATCTGCGCCGGGTCCAGATTATGGCGTTTGGCGATATCTACGTAGGCGGCGACGGCTTTTTGCGTCTGTTCGCCGCTGTAGCGCGTGAAGCGACTAAACAGCGTATGGCGTGCGCCGGCAGGCTGCGCGCCGTTCAGGTACTTACCGGTTAATGTGCCAAAGCCCAGGCACGAGTAGGCCAGCAGTTCAATGCCTTCGTACTGGCTGACTTCCGCCAGTCCCACTTCAAAGCTACGGTTCAGCAGGCTGTAGGGGTTCTGGATAGTGACAATGCGCGGCAGGTCGTGTTTGTCCGCCAGGTGTAAATAGCGCATGACGCCAAATGCGGTTTCGTTGGACACGCCGATATAGCGAATTTTCCCGGCGCGCTGAAATTCAGTTAGCGCTTCCAACGTTTCCAGCAGAGTGACTACCGGAGCGGAGTCTGTCCAGCTGTAGCCCAGCTTGCCAAAGCAGTTGGTTGGGCGCTGTGACCAGTGAACCTGATACAGGTCCAGATAATCGGTTTGCAGGCGTTTGAGGCTGTCGTTCAGTGCCTGGCGAATGTTTTTACGATCCAGCGCCTGATTCGGGCGAATGCCGCTGTCATTATTACGCGACGGCCCGCTGACCTTTGAGGCGACGATCAGTTTTTCACGGCTGCCGTGTTTAGCGAGCCAGTTGCCGACGTAGGTTTCCGTGAGGCCCTGGGTTTCCGGGCGTGGCGGGACCGGATACATCTCGGCAACGTCGATTAAATTGATGCCTTGTGCTACGGCATAGTCAAGCTGTGCATGTGCGTCGGCTTCGCTGTTTTGTTCACCAAACGTCATTGTGCCCAGCCCCAGTGTACTGACTTCCAGCGAGCTGTGGGGTATACGGTGATATTGCATAGCCGTTTCCTTTTTATAATCACAACATAAGGATTATAAAAATGGCTGAGGGAAGGGAAAAAGGGAAGCAAAATTGTTAAGGTCAGCAGCGAGGCTGACCTCAACCATCAACGCTCAATGATTTGAGATACGTCGTCGCGGTTAATCTGCATCGCATTGCCTTGCTGGTCGTGATAGCTCACCAGACCGGTATCATCATCAATTTCGGGTTTACCGTCGGTCAGGATCATCCGACCATCTTTGGTCGCCATCACATAATCACTGCTGCATCCAGAAACGGCGAAAGCCAATCCTACCGCGGAAATTAAAACTGCCCATTTTTTCATCTATTTATCCTCACGTGGCCTGCGTCTGACACTAGTTTAGTAATAACGCGAAGTTATGCCGGGCGAAAGCAGTAAAATCTTAATCTGTGAGAAGAAAAGGTGATGTGGGTCGTCGCTCCCCTTGCGGGGGAGCGACTGATGGGGTCAGAGCGGGTTCTTTTTATTGCGCAACAGGTTCAGGGTCTCTACACCGATAGAGAAGAACATGGCGAAATAAATGTACCCTTTCGGCACATGCACATCGAAACTTTCCAGAATCAGCGTGAAGCCGACCAGGATCAGGAAAGAGAGTGCCAGCATTTTTACTGAGGGATGGCGATCCACAAATTCACCAATCGGGCGTGCCGCAAACATCATCACGCCGACGGCAATAACTACCGCCGCCATCATGATAAACAGATGATCGGACAAGCCTACTGCGGTGATGACGGAGTCCAGGCTGAAGATAATGTCTAACAACATGATCTGCACAATTGCCCCGAGGAACGAGGATACGCGCGTTTTCAGCCCTTCTTCTTCACCTTCTATAGACTCATGAATCTCCTTACTGGCTTTCCAGATCAGGAACAATCCACCAAGCAGAAGGATCAGGTCACGCGCTGAGATCGCCTCGCCAAACACCTCAAACAGCGGGTTGGTCAGACGCGTGACCCAGGCGATAGACGCCAGTAGTGCCAGACGCATGATCATCGCTGCCGCCAGCCCGATACGTCGGGCATGACTGCGTTGTGCGGTCGGGAGTTTAGCAACGACCAAAGAAAGGAAAATAATATTGTCGATCCCTAGAACGATCTCCAGCAGCGTCAGCGTACCGAGCGCCAGCCAGGCGTTAGGATCGGTTATCCATGCAAATAACATCGAACAAAGTCCTGCCAAAAAAAAGAAGCGCTAATTATAGGCGCGTAACGCGGCGGGCGAAAGGCCGGGCTGTGCCTATTACGTCTGGAATAAAAAATGACGCTCCAGCAGTGCGCGCGTGAAGTTCTTTTTTAGATAAAAACCGCGTGGCAGGGTCAGAATTGGCTCACCATTCGCGCCAATGGCTTCGGTTAGCGCTTTCGCATTGGCGGCTTTTGGGCGTAGCTGTAACACTTCCCCATGGCGGGCGGTGATGCGTTCGACGCGGCCCAGCACAATCATGTCCATCAATTCTTCCCAGTCCAGGCGTAATTGCCGGTCTTCTTCTTCATTCGGACTCCATAACAGCGGGGATCCTACGCGACGTTGGGCTAACGGGATGCTGCGTTCCCCTTCCACCGGTACCCACAGCACACGTTTAAGTTTATGGCGGACATGGCTGGTTTCCCATGTTACGCCGGTATTGCCGGTTAATGGTGCTACGCAAACGAAGGTGGTTTCCAGCGGTCTGCCAAGACTGTCCACAGGGATCGTTTTCAGCTCTACGCCTAGCGCCGCAAAATCCTGCTCCGGCTTGCTGCCAGCGCTGGCGCCGAGCCAGATCTCCAGCAGTACGCCGATCCAGCCTTTGTCCCGTTTCAAATCGTTGGGGGTTACAATCCCCGCCATTGCCGCCAGCTCCCCTAACGTGTAGCCCGAAAGCCGCCGTGCCTGGGCAAGCAGCAGGGCTTCGGATTCAGGGGGAGAAAGCAGTGGCTGGAGTTCTGACATTGAGTTAACCCTTAGGCGAAAAAATGAGCAATGATTTTATACCGAGTGGACAGAGTTTATCTTTTTCCACAAGCTTTACTCAATTATCTGATTTATATTGATTTTTAAATTTCATAATCAAGAGTTGCGCAACAACCGATGAGGTTTTCCAATTCTGGTCACTGACAATGAACAGGATCTTACACCATGTTATCCACAGAAAGATGGGATAACTGTGAAAAACCCCCACTACTGTTTCAATTTACAGCCTTGACGTGCGACGAAAATCGAATTTTCACACAAATTGTGCCTAACTTATTGGCACAATCTGTGGATAAAACCAACACTGGTTGATCTTTCATCAGCTCGAGGATCGTATGCGTGATGTACATCACATTTCTGTGTGTTAGGTGACAGTATTTGCTTTTAACTCAATGAATATAGACGACTAATTTTTATATGTGACAAAGGTCATATTCAGACTGTTCCGGGTTTTCCCATAGTAATTCCGTACTTCTTCACAACTATATCCACAGAAAAGGTGAATAAAATCGCCTAACTCAGCCTACCTCTGTTTATAACTCAGTCCTTTGCTGTGAGTTATTCAATTGTTATTAGAGTCTCGTGTGCTTAACACAGTGGTTTACCGCCTCTCAGGAGTGTGAAACAATCGTTTATATATAAGGTTTATGTTGAGGTAGTCCGGTGATTGATGACGATGGCTACCGCCCGAATGTAGGAATAGTAATTTGTAACCGCCAGGGGCAGGTCATGTGGGCCCGGCGATTTGGTCAGCACTCCTGGCAATTCCCGCAAGGTGGGATAAACGCGGGAGAGACAGCAGAGCAGGCGATGTACCGGGAACTGTTTGAAGAAGTGGGCCTCAGTCGTAAAGATGTGCGGATCCTGGCTTCTACTCGTAACTGGTTGCGTTACAAGTTACCGAAACGTTTGGTGCGTTGGGACACGAAGCCGGTTTGTATCGGCCAGAAACAAAAATGGTTCCTTCTGCAATTGGTAAGCAGCGATGCTGAGATCAATATGCAAACCAGCAGCACGCCCGAGTTCGATGGCTGGCGTTGGGTGAGTTACTGGTATCCGGTTCGACAGGTAGTGTCATTTAAACGCGATGTCTATCGCAGGGTGATGAAAGAATTCGCAAGTGTTGTGATGGCGCTTCAGGAGAGTACCCCAAAGCCGCAAAGCGCACCTGCGTACAGACGTAAAAGAGGTTAAGCTACGCAAATTATGCTCACCCGCCTGCGCGAAATAGTCGAAAAGGTGGCCAGTGCTCCGCGTCTTAATGAGGCGCTGAATATTCTGGTTACCGACATCTGTCTTGCGATGGATACAGAGGTCTGTTCGGTTTATCTGGCCGATCACGACCGACGTTGTTATTACCTGATGGCGACCCGGGGACTCAAAAAACCACGCGGTCGCACCGTTGCGCTTGCGTTTGATGAAGGTATCGTTGGCCTGGTTGGCAGGCTGGCGGAACCGATTAACCTCGCCGATGCGCAAAAACACCCCAGCTTCAAATACATCCCTTCAGTAAAAGAAGAGCGATTCCGCGCCTTCTTAGGCGTGCCGATCATTCAGCGCCGCCAGCTATTGGGTGTGCTGGTGGTCCAGCAGCGTGAACTGCGCCAGTACGATGAAAGCGAAGAGTCATTCCTGGTGACGCTCGCCACGCAAATGGCCGCCATTCTTTCTCAGTCGCAGCTCACCGCGTTGTTTGGTCAATACCGGCAAACGCGCATTCGTGCGTTGCCTGCCGCACCCGGCGTGGCGATTGCCGAAGGCTGGCAGGATGCCACGCTGCCGCTGATGGAGCAGGTGTATCAGGCGTCAACGCTGGATCCGGTACTAGAACGCGAACGACTGACTGAGGCGCTGGAAGAAGCCGCCAATGAATTCCGCCGCTACAGTAAGCGCTTTACGGCGGGAGCACAAAAAGAGACGGCGGCGATCTTCGATCTTTACTCGCACCTGCTTTCCGATACCCGTCTGCGCCGCGAGCTGTTTGCAGAAGTGGACAACGGTTCGGTGGCGGAGTGGGCGGTTAAAACGATTATCGAGAAGTTCGCTGAACAGTTTGCCGCCCTCAGTGATAACTATCTCAAAGAGCGGGCCGGGGATTTACGTGCGCTCGGCCAGCGTCTGCTGTTCCATCTTGACGATTCGATTCAGGGGCCAAATGCCTGGCCGGAACGTTTCGTGTTGGTGGCAGATGAGCTTTCCGCGACCACGCTGGCAGAGCTTCCGCAGGACCGACTAGTTGGTGTGGTGGTCAGAGACGGCGCTGCCAACTCCCATGCGGCAATTATGGTGCGCGCGCTGGGTATTCCGACTGTGATGGGGGCCGACATCCAGCCGTCGGTACTCCACCGCCGTACGCTGGTGGTGGACGGTTATCGCGGCGAGCTGCTGGTTGATCCTGAACCGGTTTTGATTCAGGAATATCAGCGACTTATCAGTGAAGAGATTGAACTCAGTCGCCTGGCAGAAGATGACGTTAACCAGCCAGCCCAGTTGAAAAGCGGCGAGCGCGTTAAGGTGATGCTCAACGCCGGGCTGAGTCCGGAACACGAGCAAAAACTGGGAAGCCGGATCGACGGCATCGGGCTGTATCGCACCGAAATTCCGTTCATGCTACAAAGCGGGTTTCCGTCAGAAGAAGAACAGGTTGCCCAGTATCAGGGCATGCTGCAAATGTTTAACGACAAGCCGGTGACTCTGCGTACGCTGGACGTCGGGGCTGATAAGCAACTGCCTTACATGCCCATCAGTGAAGAGAATCCGTGCCTTGGCTGGCGCGGGATCCGCATTACGCTCGATCAGCCGGAGATCTTTTTGATCCAGGTCCGCGCAATGCTGCGTGCCAACGCGGCAACCGGCAACCTGAGTATTTTGCTGCCGATGGTCACCAGTATTGATGAAGTTGACGAAGCGCGGCGCTTGATTGAGCGCGCCGGGCGCGAAGTGGAAGAGATGATCGGCTACGCGATCCCGAAACCGCGTATCGGCATCATGCTGGAAGTCCCGTCGATGGTCTTTATGCTGCCGCATCTGGCGAACAGGGTCGATTTTATCTCGGTGGGTACCAACGATCTGACCCAATATATTCTGGCAGTCGATCGTAACAATACGCGGGTCGCCAGCATTTATGACAGCCTACATCCTGGGATGTTACGTGCGTTGGCGATGATTGCCCAGGAAGCCGAGAGAAGCGGCATCGATTTACGCCTGTGCGGCGAAATGGCGGGTGACCCAATGTGTGTGACCATTTTAATCGGTCTGGGTTTTCGCCACTTATCAATGAACGGTCGTTCTGTGGCACGAGTGAAATATCTGCTGCGCCACATCGATTTTGATGAAGCGAAAACGCTGGCACAGCGCAGCCTGGAAGCGCAACTGGCGACGGAAGTGCGCCATCAGGTGGCGGCATTTATGGAACGCCGCGGTATGGGCGGTTTGATTCGCGGGGGGCTGTAAGTCTGAATTGTCGGCCTGATCATCACTGTTTCATCTGGCATCCCTGTTGGTGTCTGGCTTAACTATACAGATCTTTTACATCTTCCCGGCATGCGTGGTGATCCCCTTGTGCTATCATTCGCACCTTCGGAGCGCCTGTATCATACAGGCGCGCTTATCAATTGCTGTCTGAATTCAGCGAAATAACAAGAACTTGTGGTGACAGATGACCAGTAGCTATCTGCATTTTCCGGAATTCGATCCGGTCATTTTCTCAATTGGACCCGTCGCACTTCACTGGTACGGCATGATGTATTTGGTGGGGTTTATTTTCGCGATGTGGCTGGCGACGCGCCGCGCTAATCGCCCAGGAAGTGGCTGGACCAAAAACGAAGTTGAAAACTTACTCTATGCAGGCTTCCTCGGGGTGTTCCTCGGTGGGCGTATCGGTTACGTACTGTTCTACAACTTCCCGCTGTTCCTTGATAATCCGCTGTATCTGTTCCGCGTCTGGGATGGCGGAATGTCATTCCACGGTGGTCTCATCGGTGTGATCCTGGTGATGATTATCTTCGCCAAACGCACCAAGCGTTCGTTCTTCCAGGTCTCTGACTTCATTGCTCCTTTGATTCCGTTTGGTCTGGGTGCGGGCCGACTGGGCAACTTTATCAACGGCGAACTGTGGGGACGCGTTGACCCGAACTTCTCATATAGCATGTTGTTCCCGGGCTCGCGTACCGAAGACATCTTACTGCTGCAAACCAACCCGCAGTGGCAATCTATTTTCGATACCTACGGTTCGCTGCCTCGTCACGCGTCTCAGCTTTATGAGATGGCGTTGGAAGGCGTGGTGCTGTTTATCATTCTTAACCTGTTCATTCGTAAACCGCGTCCGATGGGCTCGGTCTCCGGTCTGTTCCTGATTGGCTACGGCGCGTTTCGTATCATCGTTGAATTTTTCCGCCAGCCGGATCAGCAGTTTACCGGCGAATGGGTACAGTACATCAGCATGGGGCAGATCCTGTCTATCCCGATGATTGTCGCCGGTATCATTATGATGGTTTGGGCGTACCGCCGCAGCCCACAGCAACACGCTTCCTGAGGAATCATGAAACAGTATTTAGAACTGATGCAAAAAGTGCTGGATGAAGGCACACAGAAAAACGACCGTACCGGAACCGGAACGCTTTCCATTTTTGGTCATCAGATGCGTTTTAATCTGCAGGAAGGATTCCCGCTGGTTACCACTAAACGCTGCCATTTGCGCTCTATCATTCATGAACTGCTGTGGTTTTTGCAGGGCGACACTAACGTGGCCTACCTGCACGAAAACAACGTTTCTATCTGGGATGAGTGGGCAGATGAAAACGGCAATCTGGGCCCGGTCTATGGTAAACAGTGGCGCGCGTGGCCAACGCCAGATGGCCGCCATATTGATCAGATCACCACGGTGCTTAACCAGCTGAAGAATGATCCGGACTCTCGCCGTATTATCGTTTCTGCGTGGAACGTAGGCGAACTGGATAAGATGGCGCTGGCGCCGTGCCATGCGTTCTTCCAGTTCTATGTGGCAGACGGCAAGCTCTCCTGTCAGCTGTATCAGCGTTCGTGCGATGTGTTCCTCGGCCTGCCGTTTAACATTGCCAGCTATGCTTTGCTGGTCCATATGATGGCGCAGCAGTGCAACCTTGAAGTCGGTGATTTTGTCTGGACCGGCGGCGATACGCACCTGTACAGCAACCACATGGAGCAAACGCACCTGCAGCTCAGCCGCGAACCGCGTGCCTTGCCGAAGCTGGTCATCAAGCGTAAGCCTGACTCTATCTTCGACTATCGTTTCGATGATTTCGAGATTGAAGGTTACGATCCGCACCCTGGTATTAAAGCGCCGGTTGCTATCTAA
>NZ_SZXN01000058.1:8979-48695 GCF_005281195.1 Citrobacter sp. wls613 | reverse complement strand
GACCGACGCCCTCGCGCGTCGGTTTTTTTTGCCCTGATTTCAGTTTTTCGACGCTGATTCCTGAAATTTTGCAATGCGCTGAAACGAAGAAAATATTCCCCGAAGCTCGCCGAATAACCCGAATTCCCCACTCGTGATTATTTTCCTTATCGCCATACTGACGGCATGAAAAAACAACAGGGCTATACGCTAATTGAAACGCTGGTGGCAATGCTCATCATCGTCACGCTAAGCGCGTCAGGGCTATATGGCTGGCAACGCTGGCAGCAACAGCAACGATTGTGGCAAACCGTCGTTCAGGTGCAGGACTACCTGCTGCAACTGCGCGAGGATGCCAACTGGCATAACCGTGACCATGTCATCGGCGTTATCAGAGAGGGAACGTCATGGTGTCTGGTCAGCTCTGCTGCGGCTCAAAATACCTGTAAGCCCGCTTCTGCGTTGGTGTTAATCCCGCGCTGGGATGATGTTGAGATGGCAGACATCACGCCGTCGCTGGCCTTTTTTGGCCTGCGCAACACCGCATGGGCTGGACATATTGGCCTAAAAAATGCCGCGGGTGAACGGTGGGTGGTGATATCGAGCTGGGGGCGAATTCGGCTTTGTGAGCGTGATGAGGCAGATGTATGTCGGTAAACGAACGCGGTTTTTCATTGCTGGAGGTGCTGATCGCAATGGCTATCAGCAGCGTTTTGCTACTGGGGGCTGCGCGCTTTTTACCGTCGCTTCAGCACGATATATTGCTCAACACGCGCCAGTTAGCCCTTGAAGATGAGCTCTGGCAGCGAGCCTATACGGTGGCTAAACATCTCCAGCGGGCAGGGTACTGTCACGGAAACTGTAGCGGTGAAGGGCTGGTGATATCGGGACACGGTGATTGCGTAATTGCGCGTTGGGACGCTAACGGTAACGGCATTTGGGAGACAACCCCAGCTAAAGACGCGGACCAGATAGGTTTTCGTTTACAAGACCAGGTGCTGGAAACCTTGCGTGGTGCGACATCCTGCGATGGAAAGGGCTGGGATAAAATGACCGATCCTGACACTGTTCTGATTGAGACATTTCAGGTTGAACGCCAGAACATCAGCGGATTTGCGCCCATCCTGACCTTGCGTCTGCGCGGAGCCAGCAAAAGTGCGCCACAAAAGGTTATTGAAGCGCGCTATAGCGTGACGGGGTTTAACCTGTGAACCGGGAACGCGGCGTATCGTCCCTGGCGATGGTGCTTTTGCTTCTGCTGCTCGGCGGTCTGCTGCTCCAGGGGCTTAGCCAACAGGAAGCCAGTTTTGCTTCGCGCGTTGCTACGGAAAGTCAGGCTTTGCAGCACCAGGCTGTGGTGCAATCCGCCATGGAATGGGGACGTATGCAGTCCTGGCAACGGCAACCGGCCGTGCAATGCCGGCGTGATTCAACCGCGAATGCAGCCGTTTGTCTGCGATGGTATGGCGAGGATAACGTGTTGCTTATTACCGACTATGAAGGGATGTCACTATGGCGGCAGGGCGAGGTTATCGATGGCAATATTGTATTTTCCGCACATGGCTGGAGCGATTTCTGCCCGCTAAGAGAGGCTACTCTGTGCCTGCTACCCTGAACCGGCAACGCGGTTTTAGCCTGCCAGAAGTGATGCTGGCAATGGTACTTATGGTCATGATTGTGACCGCATTGTCGGGGTATCAAAGGGTATTAATGAACAGTTTCCTCATCAGAAGTCAGTACCAGCAGCTGTGGCGTCATGCGTGGATGCAAACCCAAATGACGGCATTTCCGTCGCCGTTAAACTGGCAGGTAAACCGAATGCAGACAACGCGGGCGGGATGTGTCAGCATCAACGTCAAACTTTCTTCACCCTTGGGCAGGCAAGGTCAAATGACGCGTCTGCACTGCCCAAACAGTCAGTAGTCAGGAGCCGCTATGTTAAGGGTCTACCACTCCAATCGTCTGGATGTGCTGGAAGCGTTAATGGAATATATCGTTGAGCGCGACCGGCTCATCGATCCCTTTGAACCTGAAATGATCCTGGTTCAAAGTACCGGCATGGCGCAATGGCTACAAATGACCCTGGCACAGAAGTTCGGCATTGCCGCCAATATTGACTTCCCGCTACCTGCGAGTTTTATCTGGGATATGTTTGTGCGGGTACTGCCGGATATCCCAAAAGAAAGTGCGTTCAGCAAGCAGAGTATGAGCTGGAAGCTGATGACGCTGCTGCCGCAGTTGTTGGATGACGAGGCGTTCACGTTGCTGCGCCAGTATCTGACAGACGATACCGACAAGCGTAAGCTGTTTCAGCTCTCCTCACGTGCCGCTGACCTGTTTGACCAGTACTTAGTCTACCGCCCTGACTGGTTGACGCAGTGGGAGTCGGGGAAACAGGTTGAAGGATTGGGGGAGTCTCAGGCCTGGCAGGCACCGTTGTGGAAAGCGTTGGTGGAATACACCGCAGAGTTGGGGCAAGAGCGCTGGCACCGCGCCAATTTATATCAGCGATTTATTCAGACCCTGGAAAATGCCTCAAGCTGTCCGCAGGGGCTGCCCGCTCGCGTCTTTATTTGCGGCATTTCCGCACTGCCGCCCGTGTATCTTCAGGCCCTGCAGGCGCTGGGGAAGCATATTGAAATTCATCTGCTGTTTACCAATCCATGTCGTTACTACTGGGGTGATATTAAAGACCCCGCGTATCTGGCAAAGCTGCTGGCACGTCAGCGTCGGCATAGCTTTGAAGAACGTCATCTGCCGCTGTTTCGTGATAGCCAGAATGCTGAAGAGTTGTTTAACAGCGACGGCGAACAGGATGTCAGTAACCCGCTGCTGGCCTCGTGGGGCAAACTGGGGCGGGACTATATTTACCTGCTTTCCGAACTGGAAAACAGCCAGGAGCTGGATGCGTTTGTGGATATCACGCCTGACAATCTTTTGCATAACATTCAGTCGGATATCCTTGAACTGGAAAGCCGGGCCGTGGCGGGCGTTAATCTGGAGGAGTATTCGCGCAGCGATAATAAGCGCTTACTTGAGCCGAATGACACCAGCGTAACGTTTCATGTCTGCCACAGCCCACAGCGTGAGGTGGAAATTCTTCATGACCGCCTGCTGGCGATGCTGGCGGCGGACCCAACGCTGACGCCGCGCGATATCATCGTCATGGTGGCGGATATCGACAGCTACAGCCCCTTTATTCAGGCTGTTTTTGGCAGCGCGCCGGCCGATCGCTATTTACCGTATGCCATTTCTGACCGTCGTGCGCGCCAGTCCCATCCGGTTTTACAGGCGTTTATTAGCCTGCTGTCTCTGCCGGACAGCCGCTTTGTCTCCGAGGATGTGCTGGCGTTACTCGATGTTCCCGTGCTGGCGGCGCGCTTCAACATCAACGAAGAAGGGCTGCGCTATCTCCGCTTATGGGTGAATGAGTCAGGCATTCGCTGGGGCATTGACGATGACAACGTGCGCGAACTGGAACTGCCGCCGACAGGCCAACACACCTGGCAATTTGGTTTGACGCGAATGCTGTTGGGCTATGCGATGGAAAGTGCGCAGGGGGAGTGGCAATCCGTACTGCCGTATGATGAGTCCAGCGGTTTGATCGCCGAACTGGTGGGGCATCTGGCTTCGCTGTTGATGAAACTGAATCTCTGGCGTCGGGGTCTGGCGCAGGAACGTCCGCTGGAAGAGTGGTTGCCTGTTTGCAACGACATGCTTAATGATTTCTTCCTGCCGGATGTGGATACCGAAGCGGCAATGACGCTGATTAAAGATCAGTGGCAGGCCATTATCGCTGAAGGTCTGGGGGCTAAATACGGCGAGGCCGTGCCGCTTTCGCTGTTACGGGATGAGCTGGCACAACGGCTCGATCAGGAACGCATTAGCCAGCGCTTCCTCGCAGGTCCGGTCAATATCTGTACCCTGATGCCGATGCGATCGATTCCTTTCAAGGTAGTGTGTCTGCTGGGCATGAACGACGGCGTTTATCCGCGCCAGCTTGCGCCTCTGGGTTTTGATCTGATGAGCCAAAAGCCGATGCGTGGTGACCGAAGCCGCCGCGATGATGACCGCTATCTGTTTCTGGAAGCCCTGATTTCGGCGCAGCAAACGCTCTACATCAGCTACATTGGTCGTTCAATCCAGGATAACAGCGAACGCTTTCCGTCGGTGCTGGTACAAGAGTTGCTGGACTATATTGGGCAAAGCCACTATTTGCCGGGTGATGAAGCGCTCACCTGTGATGAAAGCGAGGCCCGGGTAAAAGCGCACATAACCCGTTTGCATACCCGCATGCCTTTTGACGCACAAAACTATCTGCCGGGAGAGCAGCAAAGTTATGCCCGGGAGTGGCTGCCCGCGGCGAGCCTGACAGGCAAAGCACACACTGATTTTGTGCAACCACTGCCATATGTCATGCCTGAAATCCTGACACTAGAGACGCTGCAGAGATTTTGGGCACACCCGGTGCGGGCTTTTTTCCAGATGCGGCTACAGGTGAACTTCCGCTCTGAAGAGAGTGATATACCGGAGACGGAACCCTTTATCCTTGAAGGATTAACCCGCTATCAGCTTAATCAGCAGCTGCTTAACACGCTGGTTGAAGAGCATGATGCGGAGCGTTTGTTCCGTCACTTCCGTGCGGCAGGCTCGCTGCCTTACGGGGCATTTGGCGAAATCCTGTGGGATGCCCAGCGCCAGGAAATGCAGTCGCTGGCCGAGCGTATTATCGCTTGTCGCCAGCCGGGTCAGAGTATGGAGATCGATCTCAACTGCAACGGCGTGCAAATCACCGGGTGGCTACAGCAGGTTCAGCAGGACGGTTTGTTGCGCTGGCGCCCATCTTTGTTAAGCATTTCTCAGGGCGTGCAACTTTGGCTGGAACATCTTGTCTATTGTGCCAGTGGTGGAACGGGTGAGAGCCGGCTGTTCCTGCGTAAAGATGCAGAGTGGCGTTTTCCTCCACTGGATGCCGAGCAGGCAATGCGCTACCTGGCGCAGCTTGTTGACGGGTATCGCGAGGGCATGTCATCGCCGTTACTGGTGCTACCGGAAAGCGGTGGGGCATGGATAAAAACCTGTTATGACGCCGCAAATGATGCCATGTTAGAGGATGACGACACGCGGCAAAAAGCGCGTAGTAAGTTTTTGCAGGCCTATGAAGGCAACATGATGGTACGCGGTGAGGGTGACGATATCTGGTATCAACGCCTGTGGCGTCAGCTGGAGCCGGATACGCTAGAGGCCATTGTGGCGCAGTCTCAGCGCTTTTTGTTACCGTTATTTCGCTTTAATCAGTCATGATGATTGTATAAAAATTGCGCAATTCGATGGCTTCCTCTATGATGCGCTTTCTGTCACGGACTGATTCTTACACATAAGATGCTGACTCGTTCAGCACAAAGTCTTGCCCTGTTCAGACCCCGCCTTTCTGCGTGGTTTGCTGTGAACAGGTGAATACGTTAATGATGAGGTTTGTGAATGCCCCGCAGCACCTGGTTTTGCGCAATACTGTTGTTCGTTGCCCTTTGGGCGCCCGTAAGTCAGGCAGATACCGGTTGGCAGCCCTTAGCTGAAACCATCCGTAAAAGCGATAAAGACACCCGCCAGTATCAGGCCGTGCGCCTGGACAACGGCATGGTCGTGTTGCTGGTATCCGATCCCCAGGCCGTGAAATCCCTTTCCGCACTGGTGGTGCCCGTTGGGTCTCTGGAAGATCCCGACGATCATCAGGGGCTGGCGCATTACCTCGAACACATGTGCCTGATGGGCTCGAAAAAATACCCGCAGCCGGATAGCTTAGCGGAATTCCTTAAAATGCACGGCGGCAGCCACAATGCCAGCACGGCGCCTTATCGCACGGCTTTCTATCTTGAAGTTGAAAACGACGCGCTGCTCGGGGCGGTGGATCGTCTGGCGGACGCCATTGCCGAACCGTTGCTGGATAAAAAATATGCCGATCGCGAGCGTAATGCCGTTAACTCTGAGCTGACGCTGGCGCGTACCCGTGACGGTATGCGTATGGCGCAGGTGAGTGCCGAGACCATCAACCCGGCGCACCCGGGCTCGCGCTTCTCCGGTGGTAACCTGCAAACGCTGAGCGACAAGCCGGGTAATCCGGTGCTGCAGGCTTTACAGACGTTTCATGAAAAGTACTACTCGGCAAACGTGATGAAGGCGGTAATTTACAGCAATAAACCGCTGCCAGAACTGGCGCGGATAGCCGCTGATACCTTCGGACGGGTGCCAAACAAAAATATCGAAAAGCCGGAAATCACCGTCCCGGTAGTTACCGACGCGCAAAAGGGCATCATAATCCACTATGTCCCGGCGATGCCGCGTAAAGTGCTGCGCATTGAGTTTCGTATTGATAACAATAGTGCACAGTTTCGCAGTAAAACCGATGAGCTGGTGACGTACCTGATTGGCAACCGCAGCCCAGGTACCTTGTCTGACTGGCTGCAAAAGCAGGGATTAGTGGAAGGCATCCGTGCGGACTCTGACCCGGTGGTCAACGGTAACAGCGGTGTATTAGCCATTTCCGCGACCTTAACCGACAAAGGCCTGGCGAATCGCGATGAAGTGGTCGCGGCCATCTTTAGCTATCTCAACCTGTTACGCGATAAAGGCGTCGATAAACGTTATTTCGACGAACTGGCGCACGTGCTGGATCTCGACTTCCGCTATCCGTCCATCACCCGTGATATGGACTATGTGGAATGGCTGGCAGATACCATGATCCGCGTTCCGGTAGAACATACGCTGGATGCGGTAAATATTGCCGACCAGTACGATGCGAAAGCCGTGCAGCAGCGTCTGGCGATGATGACGCCGCAGAACGCGCGTATTTGGTACATCAGTCCAAAAGAGCCGCACAACAAAACCGCATACTTTGTTGATGCGCCTTATCAGGTCGATAAAATAAGCGATAAAACCTTCGCTGACTGGCAGCAAAAAGCGCAGGGCATTGCGCTGTCTTTGCCGGAGTTAAACCCCTATATTCCTGACGATTTCACGCTGATTAAAGCGGATAAAAAATATGCGCGTCCGGATCTGATCGTCGATGAGCCGGATTTACGCGTGGTCTATGCGCCGAGCCAGTATTTTGCCACTGAGCCGAAGGCCGATGTCAGTGTGATCCTGCGTAACCCGAAGGCGATGGACAGTGCCAAAAACCAGGTGTTATTCGCGCTTAACGATTACCTGGCAGGCATTGCGCTTGACCAGTTGAGTAATCAGGCTGCGGTGGGCGGTATTGGCTTCTCGACCAACGCCAACAACGGTTTGATGCTCAACGCTAACGGTTATACGCAACGTTTACCGCAGCTTTTTCAGGCGCTGCTGAGCGGGTATTTCAGCTATACCTCTACGGAGGAACAACTGGAACAGGCGAAATCCTGGTACGCGCAGATGATGGACTCTGCGGAAAAAGGCAAGGCCTACGACCAGGCGATTATGCCGGTACAGATGCTTTCTCAGGTGCCGTACTTCTCGCGTGATGAGCGCCGTAAGCTGCTGCCTTCTATTACCTTAAATGAGGTGATGACCTACCGCGACACATTAAAAGCTGGGGCGCGACCAGAATTCCTCGTGATTGGTAATATGAGCGAGGCGCAGGCGAAGACCATGGCGCGGGACATCCAGAAACAGCTGGGTGCTAACGGCTCGGAGTGGTGTCGTAACAAAGATGTGGTGGTGGACAAAAAGCAGTCCGTTATCTTTGAAAAAGCGGGCAGCAGTACAGACTCCGCGCTGGCGGCGGTATTTGTCCCCACCGGCTACGATGAATACACCAGCTCTGCCTACAGCGCCATGTTAGGACAGATTGTGCAGCCGTGGTTCTACAATCAGCTGCGTACCGAAGAGCAGTTGGGATACGCCGTATTTGCCTTCCCGATGAGCGTAGGCCGTCAGTGGGGGATGGGCTTCCTGCTGCAAAGCAGTGACAAGCAGCCGTCTTATCTGTGGGACCGCTACAAAGCATTTTTCCCCACGGCGGAAGCGAAGCTGCGGGCGATGAAAGCCGATGAGTTCGCGCAAATTCAGCAGGCTATCATTGCGCAAATGCTGCAGGCGCCGCAAACGTTAGGGGCAGAAGCTTCGCAGTTAAGCAAAGATTTCGATCGGGGTAATATGCGCTTCGATTCACGTGATAAAATCGTGGCTCAGATTAAACTGCTGACGCCGCAAAAGCTTGCCGATTTCTTCCATCAGGCGGTGGTTGAGCCGCAAGGCATGGCGATACTGTCACAGGTTTCCGGCAGTCAGAACGGGAAAGCAGACTATGTGCACCCGGAAGGCTGGAAAGTGTGGCAGACCGTCAGCGCGTTGCAGCAAACCTTACCCCTGATGAGTGAAAAGAATGAATGATGCCGCTGAGTCCCTTGATCCTCTCCGCTTGCCCCTGACGGGCGAGCGTCTGATTGAAGCCTCCGCAGGCACCGGTAAAACCTTTACCATCGCCGCCCTGTATTTACGTTTACTGCTTGGACTGGGCGGCTCTGCCGCCTTTCCCCGTCCGCTGACCGTCGAAGAGCTATTAGTGGTCACCTTTACGGAGGCGGCCACTGAAGAACTGCGTGGACGTATTCGTAGCAACATCCATGAACTGCGCATTGCCTGCCTGCGTGAAACCACCGAAAACCCGCTGTACGCCCGTCTGTTAGATGAAATTGCCGATAAAAAGCAGGCCGCGCAGTGGCTGCTGCTGGCTGAACGACAGATGGATGAAGCGGCGGTGTTTACCATCCACGGTTTTTGTCAGCGCATGCTCAGTCTCAATGCCTTTGAGTCCGGCATGTTGTTTGAACAACAGCTGATTGAAGATGAATCACTGCTGCGTTATCAGGCCTGCGCGGACTTTTGGCGTCGGCATTGCTACCCACTGTCTCGCGATATTGCGCAGGTGGTTTTTGAAACGTGGAAAGGGCCGCAGGCGCTGCTGAGGGATATCGATCGCTACTTGCAAGGGGAAGCGCCGGTCATTAAAGCGCCGCCGTCAGCAGATGAAACGCTGGCATCCCGACACGAAAAAATCCTCGCACGCATCAACCAAATCAAGCAGCAATGGTGCGATTCGGCTGATGAGCTGGACGGATTGCTGGAAGCCTCGGGGATCGACAGACGTAAATTTAACCGGGGTAATCAGGGTAAGTGGATTGAGAAGATAAGCGCCTGGGCGCAGGAAGAAACGCAAAGTTATCAGTTGCCGGATGCCCTGGAAAAATTCTCCCAGCGTTTTCTGGAAGAACGTACCAAAGCGGGCGGCATCACGCCACAGCATCCGCTCTTTGTTGCCATTGATGAACTGCTCGCTGAGCCGCTGACTATTCGCGACTTGGTGATCACACGGGCACTGGCGGAGATCCGCGAAACGGTGGCTGCAGAAAAACGCCGACGCGGTGAGCTGGGTTTTGACGATATGCTCAGTCGTCTCGATGCGGCGCTGCGCAGTGAAAGCGGCGACGCACTGGCGACAGCCATCCGTAGCCGTTTTCCGGTGGCAATGATTGATGAATTCCAGGACACCGATCCGCAGCAATATCGCATTTTCCGCCGTATCTGGCAGCATCAGCCGGATACGGCCCTGCTGCTGATTGGCGACCCGAAACAGGCGATTTACGCGTTTCGCGGCGCGGATATTTTTACCTATATGAAGGCGCGCAGCGAAGTGAGCGCGCACTACACGCTCGACACCAACTGGCGCTCGGCGCCTGGCATGGTTAATGGTGTGAATACGCTGTTTAGCCAGATGACCGATGCCTTTATGTTCCGCGAAATCCCCTTTAGTCCGGTGAAATCCGCCGAAAAAAATCAGTCGTTGCGGTTTGTCCTGAACGGTGAAACACAGCCAGCGATCAACATGTGGTTGATGGACGGGGAAAGTTGCGGTGTCGGTGACTATCAGAATTACATGGCCCGGGTTTGTGCAACGCAAATTCGTGACTGGCTGAAAGCCGGACACGCGGGCAAGGCGCTTCTGACGAGCGCTAAAACATCACGACCGGTACGCGCGTCGGATATCAGCGTGCTGGTGCGCAGTCGCCAGGAGGCAGCGCTCATCCGCGATGCGCTGACGCAACTGGCGATCCCGTCGGTCTATCTTTCCAACCGTGACAGCGTCTTTGATACCCTCGAAGCGCAGGAACTGCTGTGGGTATTGCAGGCGGTGATGACGCCGGAGCGTGAAAATACGCTGCGTAGCGCACTGGCAACGTCGATGATGGGGCTGAATGCGCAGGATATCGAAACGCTCAATAATGATGAGCATGCCTGGGATGCGGTAGTCGAGGAGTTTGACGGCTACCGTCAGCTCTGGCACAAGCGCGGCGTGATGCCGATGCTTCGCGCGCTGATGTCGGCGCGTCAGATTGCGGAAAACCTGCTGGCAACGGCGGGAGGCGAACGTCGCCTGACCGATATTTTGCACATCAGCGAGCTGCTACAGGAAGCCGGTTCGCAGTTGGAAAGCGAGCATGCGCTGGTGCGCTGGTTATCCCAGCATATTCTTGAGCCGGACAGCAATGCATCCAGCCAGCAGCTCAGGCTGGAAAGCGATAAGCACCTGGTCAAAATCGTCACTATTCACAAATCGAAAGGGCTGGAATACCCGCTGGTCTGGCTGCCTTTCATCACTCATTTTCGCGTGCAGGATCAGGCGTTCTATCACGATCGCCGTTCGTTTGAAGCGGTGCTGGATCTCAGCCAGGCTGATGAGAGCATCGAGCTGGCTGAGGTTGAACGTCTGGCGGAAGACCTGCGTCTGCTCTACGTCGCGCTGACCCGTTCGGTATGGCACTGCAGCCTTGGCGTTGCGCCGCTGGTACGCCGCCGGGGAGATAAAAAAGGTGACACCGATGTGCATCAAAGCGCGCTGGGCCGTCTGTTGCAAAAAGGCGAGCCGATGGACGCTGCCGGACTGCGCGCCGCCATTGATGCGCTTTGTAGTGACGATATTGCCTGTCGGGTCCCTGATGAACCGGACTCCGAACGCTGGCTTTCTGCTGAAGAAAGCCGCGAACCGTTGAGCGCGCGGACGCTGCCGCGCCTGCCAGGCGATAACTGGCGCGTTACCAGTTATTCCGGCCTGCAACAGCGCGGGCACGGTATCGCGCAGGATCTGATCCCCCGGCTGGACGTTGATGCGGCGGGCGTCGGTGAAGCGATTGTGGAATCCGGACTCACGCCGCACCAGTTCCCGCGTGGGGCGTCACCGGGAACATTTTTGCATAGCCTGTTTGAAGCGCTTGATTTTACCCAGCCGGTGGACCCGCTTTGGGTGCAGGAACAACTCGCGCTTGGCGGCTATGACGTACATTGGGCGTCGGTTCTGACCCCGTGGCTGGAGGCCATTTTGCATGCTCCGCTCAACGAAACTGGCGTGAGCCTGAGCGCACTTTCAGCGCATGAAAAACAGGTGGAGATGGAGTTTTATCTGCCGATTTCGCAGCCGCTGATTGCCAGCCAACTGGATGCGTTGATCCGTCAGTATGACCCGCTCTCGGCGGGCTGTCCTCCGCTGGACTTTATGCAGGTACGCGGCATGCTGAAAGGGTTTATCGACCTGGTGTTCCGTCATCAGGGGCGTTATTACCTGCTCGACTACAAGTCTAACTGGCTGGGTGAAGACAGTACGGCGTACACCCAGCAGGCGATGGCCGCTGCCATGCAGGCGCATCGCTATGATCTGCAATATCAGCTTTATACCCTGGCGCTGCATCGCTATTTACGTCATCGCATTGCAGACTACGACTATGAACGTCATTTTGGCGGCGTCATCTACCTCTTCCTGCGCGGCGTTGACAGCGAACAACCGCAGCAGGGGATTTACGCGACCCGACCTGACGCAGAATTGGTCGCTTTGATGGACGAGATGTTTGCCGGTGCGACACTGGAGGAGACGTTATGACAATCCAAACGCGATTACTGGAGGCGGTAGAGCAAAAGCAGCTCCGGGCGCTGGATGCCCAGTTTGCGCTGGCGGTTGCCGGTAACGATAACCCTGCGGTCACGCTGGCAGCGGCGCTACTCAGTCGTGAAGCGGGTGAGGGACACGTCTGTTTACCGCTTTCCCGTTTATCCTTAAGCGAAGACGCCCATCCTCTGCTGAGCGCCTGGCTTAGCGAAGCGGGTGAACCAGCAGACTGGACTGAATGCCTGCTGGCCTCCGTGGCGGTGAGTCGCGGCGAGCGTCCCACTCCGTTGGTGCTGTACGGCGATCGCCTGTACCTGAACCGGATGTGGAATAACGAACGTACGGTCGCCCGCTTTTTCAGTGAAGTTAACCAGGCCATCGACGTCGATGAGTCGCGGCTGGCCCAGACGCTGGAGACGCTTTTTCCGCGAACAGAAGAGGGCGTTAACTGGCAAAAAGTGGCGGCGGCCGTGGCGCTGACTCGCCGTATATCGGTGATCTCCGGCGGACCGGGCACCGGTAAAACCACCACGGTTGCGAGGCTGCTGGCGGCATTGATTCAGATGACCGACGGCGAGCGCTGTCGTATTCGCCTGGCGGCACCGACGGGAAAAGCGGCGGCGCGTCTGACCGCATCGCTGGGCGCGGCACTGCGTGAGCTGCCGCTGACCGATGAGCAAAAGAAACGCATTCCGGATGATGCCAGTACGTTGCATCGGCTGTTGGGCGCACAGCCCGGCAGCCAGCGCCTGCGCCATCATGCGGGCAACCCCCTGCATCTTGATGTGCTGGTGGTGGATGAAGCCTCGATGATTGATTTGCCCATGATGTCACGCCTGATTGATGCGCTACCGCCGCACGGGCGGGTGATTTTTCTTGGCGATCGCGACCAGCTGGCGTCCGTTGAGGCGGGCGCGGTGCTGGGGGATATCTGTGCCTTTGTGAATGCCGGGTTTACCCCCGAACGCGCAAAACAGCTGAGTCGGCTGACCGGCAGCACCATTCCGGCGGGCGTGGGCACCCAGGCCGCCTCTTTGCGGGACAGCCTCTGTCTGCTGCAAAAAAGCTACCGTTTCGGCAGTGATTCCGGTATCGGCCAGCTGGCGTCGGCGATTAATCGCGGTGATAAAGTCGCGCTGAAAACGGTATTCCAGCAGGGATTTAGCGATATTGAAAAACGTACCCTGCGCAGCGGGGAAGACTATGTCGCTATGCTTGAAGAGGCGTTAGCCGGATATGGCCGCTACCTGACGTTGTTGCGCGAAGGCGCAGAGCCGGGGGCTGTCATTCAGGCATTTAATGAATATCAGCTGCTGTGCGCCCTGCGAGAAGGGCCATTCGGCGTAAGCGGACTGAATGAACGCCTTGAACAGGTGATGGTACAAAAACGTAAAATCCAGCGTTCCGCGCATACCCGCTGGTACGAGGGGCGACCGGTAATGATTGCGCGTAATGACAGTTCGCTGGGGCTGTTTAACGGAGATATCGGTATTGCGCTCGATCGTGGGCAGGGGCTGCGGGTATGGTTCGCTTTGCCGGATGGGTCCATCAAGTCGGTGCAGCCCAGCCGTTTGCCGGAACATGAAACCACCTGGGCGATGACGGTGCACAAATCGCAAGGGTCTGAATTTGATCATGCGGCGTTGATTTTGCCCAGCCAGCACTCACCCGTTGTCACCCGCGAACTGGTATATACCGCCATTACCCGCGCGCGCCGCCGCCTGTCGTTGTACGCCGATGAGCGGATATTAACTGCGGCTGTTGCTATTCGCACGGAACGTCGCAGCGGGCTGTCTGCGCTGTTTAATGACGGCATTACAGAGTAGGTTTTGTTGGCCGGATAAGGCATTTATGCCATATCCGGCAACGACCTCTATCCCAAATCTGCCATCAGCACTTTTGACCGCCGCTGATAGTTGTACATCTCTTTCTTACTTTCCGGTAGCAGGTCGATATCCACCGGGGTAAAGCCGCGCTCCTGAAACCAGTGAATGCTGCGCGTGGTCAACACGAACAGCTTGCTGAGCCCCATTTGTCGGGCTTGCACGGCGATCCGCTCCAGCAAAACCTCGCCACGCGATGAACTACGATAGTCCGGATGCACCGCTACGCAGGCCATTTCGCCAATTCGTTCTTCCGGGAAAGGGTACAGCGCGGCACAGGCGATGGTCAGGTTATCGCGCTGAATAATGGTGAACTTGTCGATCTCCATTTCCAGTTGTTCGCGCGAGCGGCGAACCAGAATACCTTGCTGCTCTAGCGGGCGGATCAGCTCCAGGATCCCGCCGATATCATTGATGGTTGCGCGACGGATCTGCTCGGCACTCTCCATCACGATTTGCGTCCCAATCCCGTCACGTGAGAACAGTTCTTGCAACAGCGTGCCGTCTTCCTGATAGCTAATCAGGTGGCAGCGGCGTACCCCACTACGACAGGCTTTGACTGCACCCCGCAGGAAGCGCACGGTACCGGAGCTGTAGTCACCGATTGCTTCCTGGGCTTCAACGCGTGCCTGGGCCTCGTTGGGGAACAGTTCGGACACAATATCGCCATCATCGTTAATGACCCCTTGCGAGGAGCAAAAGCCGATCATCTTTTCTGCCTTCAGTTTGATGGCTAACTGAGTGGCGACCTCTTCAGACGTCAAGTTAAAGCTCTCGCCGGTCACAGAAACAGCGACAGGTCCCATCAGAACAATGGCGCCGCTGTCCAGTTGGCGGTGAATCGCCTCTTCATCAATACGACGAATGCGCCCGCTGTGGCAGTAATCGACGCCGTCATCCACGCCCAACGGCTGGGAGATAATAAAATTCCCGCTGACCACGTTGATGTGCGCACCCTGCAAGGGCGTATTGTTCAGGCTCATCGACAGGCGTGCAGTAATATCAAGCTGGAGCAGACCAGCTGCCTGTTTGACCAGCTCCAGCGTTTTGGCGTCGGTCACGCGCGTATTCTTGTGATACACCGGCTCATGATGATGCGCAGCAAGATTGGCATCAATCTGTGGCCGTGCGCCATACACCACAACCAGGCGAATGCCGAGGCTATGAAGGAGTCCAATATCATTGACGATACTGGAAAAATTTTCATGCTCGATGGCTTCGCCGCCCAGCATAATGACAAACGTTTTTCCCCGATGGGTATTGATATAGGGAACAGAATGGCGGAATCCCTGTACCAGCTCGGTTCTACGCTCCTTCACCACGGCACACCTCTATTGCATGATTATTCGTAATTTGTGTATTTTTATTCTGTTTTCGCGTTGTGCGCAAGCGTAATTTTTATTCCTGCTAAAGATTTTTCCCAGTAATGCCGTGAATATAAAAAGAATGTTTACCCTTTTGTAGATGACAGATTATGCGTCATTCGTTAAAGTTTCCGGTCAATTCGGACGTTTTACGTATTACCTCTACTAAAGATTTCTTTTGCTCGGGAGAAGCATGTCGGGATCCAATTCAGCAATCAGTCGCCGCCGTTTACTGAAAGGTGCGGGTGCTATGTGGCTTTTGAGCGTCAGTCAGGTCGGTTTGGCTGCCGTGAGTCAGGTCGTTGCGGTGCGCGTATGGCCAGCGTCCAGCTATACCCGCGTCACGGTAGAATCCAATCGTCTGCTGAAATACAAACAGTTTGCCCTGAGTAATCCTGAGCGTGTGGTGGTAGATATTGAAGGCGTCAATTTGAACTCGGTGCTTAAGGGTATTGGGACGCAGATCCGCCCGGACGATCCGTACATCAAGTCGGCAAGAGTCGGGCAGTTTGACCCGCAGACCGTGCGTATGGTGTTTGAGCTGAAGCAAAATGTGAAGCCACAGCTTTTTGCGCTGGCACCGGTAGCGGGCTTTAAAGAACGACTGGTGATGGATCTCTATCCGGCCAATGCCCAGGATGTACAGGATCCTCTGCTGGCGTTGCTTGAAGATTACAACAAGGGCGATCTGGATAAGCAGGTGCCGCCTGCGCAAAGTGGTCCACAGCCGGGTAAAGCGGGGCGCGATCGTCCGATTGTCATTATGCTCGATCCCGGTCACGGCGGAGAAGACTCCGGTGCCGTGGGGAAATACAAGACGCGCGAAAAAGACGTGGTGCTACAAATTGCCCGCCGTCTGCGCGCGCTGATTGAGAAAGAAGGCAACATGAAGGTCTTTATGACGCGAAATGAAGATATCTTCATTCCGCTGAAGGTGCGCGTGGCTAAAGCTCAGAAACAGCGTGCCGATCTGTTTGTCTCTATTCACGCCGATGCGTTTACCAGCCGACAACCCAGCGGTTCGTCGGTGTTCGCACTCTCCACCAAAGGCGCGACCAGTACGGCCGCAAAATTTTTGGCGCAAACCCAGAACGCCTCGGATCTTATTGGTGGCGTCAGCAAGAGTGGTGACCGCTACGTCGACCACACTATGTTTGATATGGTGCAGTCACTGACTATCGCCGACAGCCTGAAGTTTGGTAAAGCGGTACTGAATAAACTCGGTAAGGTGAATAATCTGCATAAGAACCAGGTTGAACAGGCCGGGTTTGCGGTACTGAAGGCCCCTGATATTCCGTCTATCCTCGTGGAAACGGCATTTATCAGTAACGTTGAAGAAGAGCGTAAGCTCAAAACAGCGACGTTCCAGCAGGAAGTGGCGGAGTCGATTCTGGCAGGGATCAAAGCGTATTTTGCCGATGGGGCGACGCTGGCAAGAAGGGGATAACAAAAAAGCGCTGAAAAGCGCTTTTTTTACGGGCCGTAGAAACAAAAAAACACCCGTCAGGGTGCTTAATGTATTGGTTGCGGGGGCCGGATTTGAACCGACGACCTTCGGGTTATGAGCCCGACGAGCTACCAGGCTGCTCCACCCCGCGTCACCGTACTGCTTTCTATTTTATCAAATTTGATTGGTTGCGGGGGCCGGATTTGAACCGACGACCTTCGGGTTATGAGCCCGACGAGCTACCAGGCTGCTCCACCCCGCGTCCGTCTTTTTGCTTTGTATTTGTGATTCGAACTACTTCGCAAAAATCTTACATCAAATTTTAATTGGTTGCGGGGGCCAGATTTGAACTGACGACCTTCGGGTTATGAGCCCGACGAGCTACCAGGCTGCTCCACCCCGCGTCCGTGGATGCGCACTATACTCTGCTAACGATTTCATGCAACCTTTTTTTACGTGGATCACTGTTTTAGGATGAAAATGAACAAAAACAACGCATTTCGGTCTATTTTTTGTTCAAAATTTGCCTTGAGGTATGTATTCGCATTTCATTAGGTTCAGGGGTTTGTTATCTTCATCTCGCATTCAGGCAACTTAAGACGAGAACAATGAAAGGACGTTGGGCAAAATATCTTCTGGCGGGGGCGGTAGTCGTGATGCTCGCCGCGTGTTCCTCTAAACCCACCGATCGTGGGCAGCAGTATAAAGACGGGAAATTGACCCAGCCTTTCTCACTGGTGAATCAGCCCGATGCGGTTGGCGCACCGATCAATGCCGGTGATTTTGCCGAGCAGGTAAATCAGATCCGCAGTTCCTCACCGCGTTTATATGGCAATCAGAGCAACGTCTACAACGCAATCCAGGAATGGTTACGCGCGGGCGGTGATACGCGCAGTATGCGCCAGTTCGGTATTGATGCCTGGCAAATGGAAGGGGCGGATAACTATGGTAACGTCCAGTTCACCGGCTACTACACGCCGGTCATCCAGGCGCGCCATACGCGTCAGGGGGAATTTCAGTACCCTATCTACCGCATGCCGCCAAAACGCGGACGCTTACCAACGCGTGCTGAAATCTACGCCGGGGCGCTGAGTGACAACTATATTCTGGCCTACAGCAACTCCCTGATGGATAACTTCATTATGGATGTGCAGGGCAGCGGCTATATCGACTTTGGCGATGGCAGCCCGCTTAACTTCTTTAGCTATGCCGGGAAAAACGGTCATGCCTACCGCAGTATTGGTAAAGTACTGATCGACCGTGGCGAAGTGAAGAAAGAAGATATGTCGATGCAGGCGATCCGCCACTGGGGCGAAACGCACAGCGAAGCCGAAGTACGTGAGCTGCTGGAGCAAAACCCGTCGTTCGTTTTCTTTAAACCACAATCTTATGCTCCGGTTAAAGGTGCCAGCGCAGTGCCGCTGATTGGCCGCGCATCGGTTGCTTCCGATCGCAGCATTATTCCAGCCGGTACGACGTTACTGGCAGAAGTCCCGCTGCTGGATAATAACGGCAAATTTACCGGTCAGTATGAACTGCGCTTGATGGTGGCACTGGATGTCGGTGGCGCTATCAAAGGCCAGCACTTTGATATCTACCAGGGTATCGGTGCCGATGCCGGACATCGCGCAGGTTGGTATAATCACTATGGTCGCGTCTGGGTGCTGAAGTCATCCGGCAGCGCGGGTAACGTATTTAGCGGCTAGTTGCCTGGCGGCTAGCCTTATCAGGCCTACAAATTAGCGCGTAGGCCGGATAAGCGAAGCGCCATCCGGCTATGAAACGACACTCAGGGCGGCATTGTCCGCTCTTTTTGTTTTCTATATCTGAGGTTCTATGTCAGTGGTAATAAGCGACGCCTGGCGTCAGCGTTTTGGTGGCACCGCGCGTCTGTATGGTGAAAATGCCCTGCAATTGTTTGCCGGGGCGCATGTTTGCGTGGTCGGGATTGGTGGCGTGGGCTCGTGGGCGGCGGAAGCACTGGCGCGTACTGGTATTGGCTCGATTACGCTCATCGATATGGATGATGTGTGCGTCACCAATACTAACCGTCAGATCCATGCCCTGCGAGATACCGTCGGGCAGGCGAAATCCGAGGTGATGGCCGAGCGGATACGCCAGATTAACCCTGAGTGTCGGGTTAATGTTGTTGACGATTTTGTCACGCCAGATAATGTTGCTGAGTATATGAACGCGGGCTTTTCGTATGTCATTGACGCTATCGACAGCGTGCGCCCGAAAGCGGCGCTGATTGCTTACTGTCGACGCAATAAAATTCCGCTGGTCACCACCGGTGGCGCGGGGGGGCAGATCGACCCCACGCAAATTCAGGTCGTTGATCTGGCAAAAACCATTCAGGATCCGCTGGCGGCGAAGTTACGTGAGCGGCTAAAAAGCGATTTTGGCGTGGTGAAGAACAGTAAAGGCAAGCTGGGTGTGGACTGCGTGTTCTCGACCGAAGCGCTGGTGTACCCGCAGGCTGACGGCTCCGTGTGTGCTATGAAGGCGACGGCTGAAGGGCCGAAACGTATGGATTGTGCATCCGGATTTGGCGCGGCCACCATGGTGACCGCAACCTTTGGCTTTGTTGCCGTGTCTCACGCACTGAAGAAGATGATGGCGAAAGCCGCACGTCAACCCTGATTGTGTCGGATGGCGCTACGCTTATCCGACCTACGGTTTGTGTGGCATTGTCGGCCGGATAAGACGCATCAGCGTTGCCATCCGGCATCCTGAACTGCCCCAATGAGCGCATTCAACCCTTGGCTGCGCGAGGCGCTAAGCTGCGCGCGTAAACCCAATTCATCAAAGAACGCCATTGGCGAATGCGTCTGTAACTCGGCGGCGGTTTTGCCCTCGACGGCGGTGAGTAAAACCGCCAGCAGACCGCGCACGATACGTCCTTCGCTGTCGCCAAAAAAATGCAGGGTGCCATTATCCTGCAGGGTATAGCCCAGCCAGACGCGGTTTTCGCATCCGGCAATTTCTTTGGCCTGTGCCTTCAGCGCATCCGGCAGAGCCGGAAGCTGCTTACCGAGCAGGATCAACTGACGGTATTTATCTTCCCATTGGTTGAGTGGGAGAAAGGTATTGCGTAATGTCTCTTCGGTTACGGTTGTGCCAAACGGGTGTCCGGCGAGCAGAGGAGTTGTCATTAATCCACCAATATTTCCAGCGCGCGGTCAACGGCTGTGACCAACGCATCCACATCACTTTGGCTATTATAAGGTGCAAATGAGGCGCGCAGGGTGCCTGATACGCCAAGTTCTGCTAACAGCGGCTGTGCGCAGTGCTGTCCTGCACGCAACGCAATGCCATATTCGGCCAGCAGCGTGACCATATCGCTGTGGTGCACCCCGGCGAAGTCAAAGGCTAACAAGCTGGAATCCTGACAGCGGAAGGCGCGGAATCCAGGCCGTTTTGCCAACGCATCTTCCGCCAGCGTCGCCAGGCCACGGCTCCAGCTCTCGGCCTGAACAATGTCGATATCCGCCAGCCATTCCAGCGCCGCGCTCAGGCCGATGACTCCGGCCACGTTAGGCGTACCCGCTTCCAGCTTCCACGGTGCTGCCTGAGTGGTGAACCCCTCAAAGCTGACCTCGCTAATCATCTTACCACCGCCGAGCCAGGGTGACATGGCGTCCAGTAGCTCAGGCTTACCGTACAGTGCGCCAATGCCGGTTGGGCCGTACAGCTTGTGGCCCGAGAAGGCATAGAAATCAATATCTAACTGCTGAACGTCGGCGGGAAAATGCACCACACCCTGGGCGCCGTCTACCATCACCACCATTCCTGCCGCGTGGGCAAGTGTAATCGCGCGCGCTAAATCCGGGCAGCCGCCGGTGACGTTAGACATCTGTCCCAGCGCCAGTATGCGACTGCGCGGGGTGATGAGCTCGGGCAAACGCTCAACATCAGGAAGTAACTGCGCGTTGAGCGGCAGTCTGACGACCCTGGCCCCGGTTTGCTGGGCGACCATCAGCCAGGGAACGAGGTTGGCGTGATGTTCTGCCACGCTAACGATGATCTCATCACCCGGCTGCAAGCGTGGGCGCGCGTAGCTTTGCGCCACCATGTTGATGGCCTCTGTCGTGCCGCGGGTCCAGACGATGGTTTTGTCATCCGGCGCGTTGATCAGTCGGGCGACTTTTTCCCGTGCTGCCTCATAGCGAGCGGTCAGGCGCTGGGCTTCGGCAAACTGGCTGCGATGGACGTTCCCGGCGCTCAGGCTATAAAACTGATGCGTAGCTTCAATAACCGTCTGCGGCTTGAGCGCCGTGGCGGCACTGTCGAGATAGACGCCAGCATCATTGAGTGCGGGAAACTGTGCGCGAAACTGCGCGGGGTTAAAAGCGTTCATGGGATTCCTCAGTTCAATACCCCGATCGTGGCGCAAAAAGGGCGCTGGCACAAGGGTAACCCTAAGCATCGGAATCCTCTGGATATCCTGGTGAAATCAGACCAGTGTCTTATGCTAGATAATGTTGGGCGAAGATTTTTGCCTGTTATGAAATTCGTTTTATCTAGCATAAATCGCTTTAAGGAGAAGAATATGAAAAAGACTGCCGCCATTATCTCTGCCTGTATGCTGACTTTTGCCCTGAGCGCCTGTTCTGGTTCGAACTATGTTATGCACACCAACGATGGTCGGACAATCGTGTCTGATGGTAAGCCAAAGACCGATGATGAAACGGGAATGATTTCGTACAAGGACGCTAACGGCAACAAACAGCAGATTAACCGTACTGACGTGAAAGAGATGGTAGAACTGGAGAACTAGCCGCTCGGCCATCGATAAAACGCAGACAAAAAAAAGCACCGCAAATTGGCGGTGCTACATTAATCACTATGGACAGACAGGGTAAATGTACAGGAAGTGAAAAAGGGTAGCTTTGCTACCATGGTCTGAATCGCAGACCAATTGCAAACACAACAACACAACATCACAACCGTAAGCCAAAAGCCCACCAGAACACGCATTCCGATAAAACTTTTCGTTCCGGCTTCAGGAAGTGCCGCCACTATAGGTATTTGCTGGTAGAACCTCAACGGACAATTTATAATGGCTCAGATTAAAAAAACTAATAGGTTACAGCCTGTTAGATAACTGTTAAATTCATTTAACATCAAAGCCTAAAAGTCATGTCAAAACGATTACCACCCTTAAATGCGTTACGTGTTTTTGATGCCGCGGCGCGTCATTTGAGCTTTACTCGCGCAGCAGAAGAGCTTTTTGTGACGCAGGCCGCAGTAAGTCACCAAATCAAGTCACTCGAGGATTTCCTAGGGCTGAAGCTGTTCCGTCGACGCAATCGATCTCTTCTGTTGACGGAAGAAGGCCAAAGCTACTTTCTCGACATCAAAGAGATTTTTTCGCAATTAACCGATGCGACGCGTAAACTTCAGGCACGCAGTGCAAAAGGTGCGCTTACCGTCAGTTTATTGCCTAGTTTTGCCATTCAATGGCTGGTGCCCAGACTCTCTAGCTTTAACTCAGCTTATCCGGGAATCGACGTCAGGATCCAGGCGGTTGACCGTCAGGAAGATAAACTGGCTGACGATGTTGACGTGGCGATTTTTTATGGTCGCGGCAACTGGCCTGGCCTGCGCGTAGAAAAATTGTACGCAGAATATCTGTTGCCGGTCTGCTCTCCTTTATTGCTCACCGGCGATAAACCGCTGAAGACGCCAGAGGATCTGGCAAAGCACACGTTATTGCATGATGCTTCTCGCCGCGACTGGCAGGCCTATACGCGCCAGCTTGGGTTGAATCATATTAACGTTCAGCAGGGACCTATCTTCAGCCATAGCGCCATGGTGCTACAGGCTGCCATCCATGGACAGGGTGTTGCGCTGGCCAATAACGTGATGTCGCAATCAGAAATTGAAGCGGGCCGTCTGGTTTGCCCGTTTAATGATGTGTTGGTCAGCAAAAACGCGTTTTATCTGGTTTGTCATGACAGTCAGGCAGAACTGGGTAAAATAGCCGCCTTCCGTCAGTGGATTCTGGCGAAAGCGGCCACTGAACAAGAAAAATTCCGCTTTCGTTACGAACAATAATTTACGTAGGGTATTAACATGACCAGCCGTTTTATGCTGATTTTTGCCGCCATAAGTGGCTTTATCTTTGTTGCTCTGGGCGCGTTTGGGGCTCACGTGCTAAGCAAAACGCTTGGCGTTGTTGAAATGGGTTGGATCCAGACCGGTCTTGAGTATCAGGCGTTTCATACGCTGGCTATTTTTTGTCTGGCCGTCGCCATGCAGCGACGTATCAGCATTTGGTTTTACTGGAGTAGCGTGTTCATGGCATTAGGCACCGTGCTGTTTAGCGGTAGCCTGTATTGCCTCGCGCTCTCTCATTTACGCCTGTGGGCGTTTGTTACCCCGGTCGGTGGTTTCAGCTTCCTGGTAGGTTGGGCGCTGATGTTAGTGGGTGCTATTCGATTGAAACGTAAGGGCGTTAGCCATGAATAAGGTTGTATTGTTGTGTCGCCCGGGTTTTGAGAAAGAGTGCGCCGCAGAAATTACGGATAAAGCAACACGCCGGGAAGTGTTCGGCTTTGCCCGCGTGAAAGACAATGCGGGGTACGTGACTTTTGAGTGCTATCAGCAGGGGGATGCTGAAAAGCTCGTAAAAGAGTTGCCGTTTAGCTCGCTGATTTTTGCTCGCCAGATGTTTGTTGTCGGCGAGTTGCTGCAATATTTACCGCCGGAAGACCGCATTACGCCGATTGTTGGCATGTTGCAGGGCGTAGTGGAGAAGGGCGGCGATCTGCGTGTCGAAGTGGCCGACACTAACGAAAGCAAAGAACTGGTGAAGTTTTGCCGCAAATTTACCGTACCGCTACGTGCGGCGCTGCGCGAAGCGGGCGTGCTGGCAAAGTATGAGACACCAAAGCGCCCGGTTGTCCACGTGTTCTTTATTGCGCCGGGCTGTTGTTACACCGGTTATTCTTGGCCAGACAACAACTCGCCGTTTTACATGGGGATCCCACGTCTGAAGTTCCCTGCCGATGCGCCGAGTCGCTCAACGCTGAAGCTGGAAGAAGCGCTGCATGTCTTTATTCCGGCCGATGAGTGGGATGAGCGTCTGGCAAACGGCATGTATGCGGTGGATTTAGGCGCATGTCCTGGCGGCTGGACCTATCAGCTGGTCAAACGCAACATGTGGGTTTACTCCGTGGACAATGGTCCGATGGCGCAAAGCCTGATGGATACCGGACAGGTTACCTGGCTGCGTGAAGACGGATTTAAGTACCGTCCGAATCGTAGCAACATTTCGTGGATGGTTTGCGATATGGTGGAAAAACCGGCGAAAGTTGCCGCGCTGATGGCGCAGTGGCTGGTCAATGGCTGGTGTCGTGAGACGATTTTCAATCTCAAACTGCCGATGAAAAAACGCTACGAAGAAGTGTCGCAAAACCTGGCGTATATTCAGGAGCAATTGGATGAACACAACATCAATGCACAAATTCAGGCGCGTCAGCTGTACCATGACCGCGAGGAAGTGACCGTGCACGTGCGCCGTCTGTGGGCGGCCGTTGGTGGTCGTCGCGACGAGCGATAAGACGCCCGGGCCGGATGACGCATACGTTTATCCGGCCTGGATTACCGCACCGTCTGCCTGCTGTTCACCCGAAATAATATGCGTGACCTCCTCCAGATGCCCGATCCGGGCCTCGCCAGAACGATCTAACTTACTTTTATCGAAAAGCAGCAATGACTGTGATGCACGCTTGAGCAGAATAGATTTGAACTCCGCGTTGCGGCTGTTGGAATCCCAAAGCGTGCCGCTGCTATCGATCCCGGCACAGGAAAAAATAAACAGGTCGATGTCGAGGGATTTCAACTGAGAAATGAGCGACGGATTTACGTAGCAACCGTCCTTACGCTCCAGCCTACCGCCTGAGCAGATGAGCTGAATATGTTTACGTTTGGCCAGTTCCTGGCAAATGGGCTGACTGTTGGTAAATACCTGGATGTTGATATCCGGCAACTGTCGGGCCAGATACCAGCAGGTCGAACTGGCGTCCAGGGCTATCACCATGCCTTCTTCTATCCATGTCAGCGCTTCCCGTGCGGCATCGGCTTTATGCGCATGATGGCTGTTACGTCGAATGTGAAACGGGTCGCCGCTGTTTTGATTTTCCCGCTGAATGACCCTGGCGCATCCGTGGCTGCGCAGGACTTTTCCCTGGGTTTGTAGTTCGCTGAGATCGCGGCGGATAGTCTCTTTACTGACGTTCAGCTGCAAAGCCAAAACTTCAGTGGTCAGGTTTTGATGGTGAATGAGCAAGTCTACTATCGCCTGCTGGCGCGCCGCTTTCATGGTCCGATCCTCATCGTTGGATGAATGCCCGCCTCTGACGGGCACTCCGATCAGAGATTACGGTGTTACGCCTTTTTTCAAAAGAATATTACCGTACTTTGCCCGCTCGCCGGTGATAACGACAGCAAACGCGTTTTGCGCCCGCTCGTAGAATGCATAGCGATCAATGCGTGTGATACCCGGACCGCCCGCTGGCAAGGAGAGCGCATCGTGATACCGTGCTTCGACACTTGGGTCGAGTGAATCCCCTTCAACGGGCGCCATCATCACCAGCGGCGGAGCGTAACTGTCCAGTTCAAACAACGGAATAATCGCCTGTAGCAGGGCGTCGACCTGCAGGCCGTCGGCGCGGATCACCTGTGGCCCCATGCTGTGCGCGGGAAAATGAGCATCGGAAAAGATAATTTCATCGCCGTGACCCATTTCAGCCAGCACTTTCAGCAGGTCGGGGGAAATTAAAGGGGAAATCGTTTTTAGCATGTCACTCGACTCCTGTGAGTTCGGGTTCAGTTTGCGGATAGAAATATCGGTACTGGTAGTGCACCTGGGCGCGAGCCTGCTCCGGTGAGGTAAATACCCCAATGCCTGACCAGGCAAACATCGCCGCCCCGGCGACGGTGGTTTCGGCGTCATCCAGCACTTTGATCGGGATACCCAGAACGTTGGCTTTAATCTGATTCCACAGCGCGTTACGACTTCCCCCACCAACCAGCAGCAGCTCTGTCGCCTGGAAGTGACCGATGGTCTCCAGTGTCTGTAGATTTTGCTGCAGCCGGTGGGTGAGTCCCTCCAGTGCCGCACGGTATAAATGTCCCCGCGTGCTGTTGAGCGTGACGCCTTGCCAACCCGCGTTCGCGCCGGTGAGCAGATCGCACTGCATTTTTACCCCATCAGCCCCAGCCGGAATGGCGTTGGCTTCATCGATAAGCGTTTGCCACGGCGTATCGGCAGTCCACAGCAGCTTACGTACCCATTCGAGAACGCCGGAAGCCAACCATTGCATACCGGGATTGTACAGCCCGGCGTGGCTGTCCAGCTCGCAGGTGGAGCCGGAATACTGGCTCAGCAGTGGGGTATTCACCTGCGCGCTGCGCACCATCAAAATTTCCCATGTGCCGGAGGAGAGCACCGGTTCGTCCGGCTGTGCGCCCGCGCCAAAGAGAGCGAACTGTGTATCATGCCCGGCGGAAATGACCGGAATGCCCGTTGGTAGCCCGAGCAATGTTGCCGTGGCGCTTTGCAACGTCCCAATATGCTCGCCTGCTTCAACGAGGCGGGGAAACAGTCGGCGTGGAATGCCGGCTGCCTGCAAAATGTCGGGGCTGAACTCTCGCTGATGGATATCCAGCAGCTGGCTGGTGCCTGCCATGGTGATATCCGTCGTGTACTCACCGGTTAAGCGATGGTTAAGAAGCGAGGAGATAAATAGCCAGGCGTGCGCCCGTTCCAGTAATTGCGGGTGGTTTTCTTTGAGCCACACCAGTTTATACAGGGTGTTAAAGCTGAAGGCGCCGACGCCGGAGATGTCCTGCAACTGCTGTGGTGTCATCAGGCAGCTGATATTGGCCATCACGGCGGCGGTGCGTGGGCATTTCCAACTGATTACCGGATAAAGCAGTTCGCCATTTTCATCAACCAGCGCGCCGTCTACGCCAAACGTGGTGACGGTAATCCCGCGGATTTGGCGGGTAGACAGTTCAGATGACAGGCGGTGGCAGCAGTCGGCAAAGCGTTGCAGAATGGCATCCAGGGACCACTGATGCCAGGTGCTGTTTTCTGAGGCGATATCACTGGCGTTCGGTGTGGAGGCGCGGGCAACGATTTTTCCCTGACAGTCAACGGCAATGGCCCGCACGTTGGTTGCGCCACAGTCGAGGACCAGTATAACGTCTTGTTTCATAGCCACTCCAAATGTTGCCGGATGGCGCTGCGCTTATCCGGCCTACAAATTTTACAGTTGTAGGCCCGGTAAGCTTGCGCCACCGGGCAGAGTCGCATTAACGTTTATACAGCGGGCCATAGTTCTGGCAGGCGCGATAATCCTGGCCTTCACTGTCCATACCGTGTGCAGCCCAGGCTGAAGGGCGATAGATTTTCTCTTCTTCCACGTTGTGCATACACACTGGAATACGCAGCATGGCGGCAAGGGTAATAAAGTCTGCACCAACGTGACCAATAGTCAGCACACCGTGGTTCGCACCCCAGTTCGCCATCACCGAGTAAACGTCGCTGAATGGACCTTTACCGGTTAAGCGCGGAGCAAACCAGGTCGTTGGCCAGGTGGAGTTGGTGCGGGCATCGAGCTGGTCGTGCATGTCTTTCGGCAATTCCACGCTCCAGCCTTCGGCTATCTGCAGCACCGGTCCCAGACCTTTGATGATATTGATGCGGGTCATGGTGAACGGCACACCGCCTTCAGTCAGGAAGCGAGAGGAGTAGCCGCCGCCGCGGAAGTATTCATGAATAGCCGGGCACCATTCGGTTGCCGCCAGGCAATCATCCACCTCTTGCTGGGAGATTTCCCAGTGCGGTTTCATGGTCGGTTTGCCATCGCTGTCACGCTGTTTGCAGGAGCCGTCCAACGCCGCAGATCCGGAGTTGATCAGGTGGATAATACCGTGCTCAGCAAGGCCAGTCAGCGGCTGGCCGGTGACGCGTTGCACGGCTTCCGGTGACCAGTAGGTGCGTACATCGGCAAAGACTTGCGCGGTACCGGTAAGCTGGCGGCCAAACAGCATTGCTACACCGTTCAGACTGTCGTTTTCGGTGGCAACCACATACGGTTCGCGTACACCGTTCCAGTCAAATGAGCTGTTCAGCAGGGCTTCGGCGGTGTCGCCGTTCGGGTATTGATCGGTCCAGTGACGCTGACCCTGGAAGCCCGCGGCAATGGCGTTGAAGCCCAGCGACTCTTCGACCAGGCCTTTTTCTGCCAGAATCTTGTTACCTTGCATCATGTCACGGATGCACATTGCCATCAGCAGGCTTTCTTTCAGGACCGCGCGGCTTTGCTCTTCGTTGCGTTTGTACTGTTGGGCATTCTGATCTTCGCCATAGCGGAAGTTTTTGTCCGCCCACGCCAGCGCAATCTCCAGCTCGGTTTCGTCATAGATTTTTTGGTCAATACGACGACGCAGCTCGGTCATATCAACCGGCTGAACCTTCATGCCCAGCCAGGATTCAAAGAAGTTATGATCGACAATGGATCCTGCGATCCCCATTGAAACGCCGCCCACGGACAGATAGCTTTTGCCTTTCATACTGGCAACGGCCAGGCCTGCACGGCTAAAGCGCAGCAGTTTTTCTTCAACATCGGCGGGGATGGTGGTGTCACCCGCATCCTGCACGTCATGACCGTAAATCGAGAAAGCAGGCAGACCTTTTTGGTTATGCGCTGCCAGCGCTGCAGCCAGATAAACAGCGCCAGGACGTTCCGTGCCGTTGAAGCCCCAGATGGCTTTTGGACGCATTGGGTCCATGTCGATGGTTTCGCTGCCGTAGCACCAGCATGGTGTCACGGTGATCGTCACGCCGACATTTTGGCTACTGAATTTTTCTTCGCAGGCGGCGGATTCAGCCATCCCGGCAATGCAGGTGTCTGCAATCACGCACTCAATCTGCGCGCCGCAGGCGTGACGAAGTTTCTCGGTGATAAGCGCGGCAGTGGCTTTCGCCATATTCATGGTCTGTTCTTCGAGCGACTCACGTACACCCATACGACGCCCATCAATCACCGGACGAATACCGATTTTCGGTAAACTCATTTTTTTCATTCGAGGTTCCTCATCTCACTTTATGCCGTGCTGCAAAAGCGGATGGAGGACACCACTGTCGCAGTTGGCTGAATTTTTCATTTTTGCTAACTCGAATTAGCTTAGGTATCAGCGAGTTTTTTACACAACTTTTTTGTTGTGGAACTGTGAGAGGCCTCACGAGAAGTGGTTAAAATTCGATCTGCGTCAAATAAATTAATGTGCGGATTTTAGTTAATCTTGTTTTTAATTAATGATATACGAGAAAATTCCTGTCCAGTGTCACAGTTTTAAACCAAATGATTTGGTTATTTTTTGCAGCTAAAATAGCTTTAAAAGGCAATCGCTAACTCGAGTTAGCAATAATCAAAAAACGTATCTACGCTTTTAAGAAGTATTCGCATTAACGGTGACGATGGCTCCATGGCAACGCTGTTTTCGCCTGATTTACCGACTGTAGTTTCTGTATATTGAGGAAAGCAGCAATGTCCGAAACATTTTTACAGATGAGTCATATTACGAAACGTTTTCCCGGCGTATTAGCGTTGAGTAATGTGGATTTTGCGTTACGCAAAGGGGAAGTTCATGCGCTGCTTGGCGAAAATGGCGCGGGGAAATCCACCTTGATGAAAATTTTATCCGGCGTTTATCAACCGGATGAAGGCAATATTATTTTTGAAGATCAAGCTGTTTCATTCGCGAATCCGTTAAGTGCACAAAAAGCCGGGATCACGATTATTCACCAGGAATTTAATTTATTCCCAGAGTTAACGGTTGAAGACAATATCTTTATTGGCAGGGAATTTTGCAAAAATAACCGCTGGCGTCTTGACGAGAAACAACAGCGCCAGGCAGCTATCGATATTTTGCAAAAATTGAACCTGAATATTGCGCCAGATACGCTGGTTGCCGATCTTACCGTCGCTCAACAACAAATGGTTGAGATTGCCAAAGCTATATCGGTGAATGCCAAAATTCTGATTATGGATGAACCGACGGCGGCGCTGACGGAAACGGAGATCGACAGTTTATTTCAGGTTACCCGTTTGCTGAAAGAGCAGGGTACCGGCATTGTCTATATCTCGCACCGTCTGGAAGAGCTGGCGTTAATTGCCGACCGCGCGACCGTGATGCGAGACGGTCAGTTTATTGCCACCGTCGATTATGATGCTGTAAAAATCAGCGACTTAATTGCCATGATGGTTGGGCGTGACCTCGGGAATATCTATCCGCGTCGTGAACCTTTGTCTCAGCACAAACCGGTGCTGGAAGTGAGCGGCCTGACGCGCAAAGGGGTACTGAACAACATCGATTTCACCCTGCATCAGGGGGAGATTTTAGGTTTTGCTGGTCTGATGGGCGCAGGGCGTACCGAACTGGCGCGTGCCATTTTCGGCGCAGATCCCATCGATAGCGGTACCATTACGCTAAACGGTAAGGTCACCGTGGTTAAAGATATCCCTGACGCAATCAAACAGGGGATCAGCTATTTAACAGAGGACAGAAAAAAAGAAGGACTGGCATTAGGGCTGTCGGTTGAGCGCAATATTATGCTGGGGAATTACCCGGAGTATTCCGATCGCTACGGCAATGTTGATAGCAAGCGCTGTCAGCAAACCAGCCAGGAGCAGGTGAAAGCCCTGCGAATTAAAACGCCACACCTTGAGCAGGCCGCATTAAATTTAAGTGGTGGTAATCAGCAGAAAATCATTATTGCCAGATGGGTGTGTAAAGACACCGATATTCTCATCTTTGATGAGCCTACGCGTGGCATTGACGTGGGGGCCAAACTTGAAATTTATGAATTGATGAATCGACTGGTGGCAAAAGGGAAATCAATCATCATGATTTCTTCTGAATTACCGGAAGTGCTGGGTATGTGCGATCGCATTTTAGTGATGCGTAGTGGTCGTATTACCGGTGAGTTAGCTTCTGATGACGCCACACAAGAAAAAATCATGCAATACGCGACGTTAGAGGATTAATTTATGACTATCTCTGTAACCTCTTCAGACAGCAATAATAAAAAAATTAAAATTAACAAAGAACTTTTAATGCGCCTCGCGCCGCTTTTCAGTTTGATTATTCTGGTGATATTTTTCAGTTTTGGATCGCCATTTTTCTTTAATACTGAAAATATTATGACCATTGCCCTGCAAACCTCGGTCATTGGCATCATGGCGATTGGCGTTACCTTCGTTATTATCACCTCCGGGATCGACCTTTCTCTTGGTTCCGTGGTGGCGTTTTCAGGCGTTGCGGTCGGTATCTGCGCCACGCTGGGGTTGCCTCTGCCGATTTGCATTCTGGCAGGCGTGTTAGCCGGTGGGCTGTGCGGTTATATCAACGGGCTGTTGGTCACCAAAATGACCATCCCGCCCTTTATTGCCACGCTGGGCCTGATGATGTCCGTCAGGGGCATCAACATGGTGATGACCGACGGTCGCGCGATTTACTTTGCTGATTACCCTGGCTTCAAAATGCTGGCACAGGGCCGCCTGTTCGACGTGCTGCCTTATCCGGTCTTTTACCTGGTGGTGGTGGCGCTGATCGCTGCGTACATCCTGAAGAAAACGGTGATTGGTCGCTATGTTTATGCTGTGGGCAGCAATGAAGTTGCAGCACACCTGTCCGGAATTAAAGTCCAGCGCGTCAAAATCTTCGTCTACGCCTTCTGCGGTCTGCTGACCGGGATTGCCGGGGTCATTCTTGCTTCGCGTCTGAACTCAGGTCAGCCAACGGTTGGTGTGGGTTATGAGCTGGAAGCGATTGCCGCGGTGGTGATTGGTGGTACGAGCCTGATGGGCGGGATTGGCACCATCGGCGGCACGATTATCGGCGCATTCATTATGAGCGTGTTGAAAAATGGCCTCAACCTGATGGGCGTCTCCCAGTTCTGGCAGATGGTGGCAATGGGTGTGGTGGTTATCGCGGCGGTTTATCTCGACACATTACGCAAAAAAATTCGTTGATTTACGCTCCCGGAAGTTGCGGGGCATCATAACCCTGACGTTTAGGGTGACTCACTCAGAACGGAGTACAACAATGAAAACCAGGCATTTTGTCTATGCGTTATCCCTGCTGGCCTTCATGACTTCCAGCGCGTTGGCTAAAGATATGAACCTCCCTGTGGTCAGTAAAGGTTTCCAGCATGAATTCTGGCAAACCGTAAAAATGGGGACCGAAGCGGCAGCGAAAGAGTTGGGTGATAAAACCAGCTATGTAGGGCCGGCGGATGAAACACAAATTGCTGAGCAGATTCAGTTGGTTGAAAACGCAATGGCGCAAAAGCCTAACGGACTGCTGCTGGCGGCGTTAGATGCCAATGCCCTCGCACCGCTGGTGGAAACCGCCAATTCACGGGGGATTAAGGTTGTGACCTTTGACTCTGGCGTGAATTCCGACATTCCGGTCAGCTTTGTGGCAACCAATAACCGTAAAGCCGGCGCAGAAGCCGCCGATGCGCTCGCCGCTGAAGTGGGCAGCAAAGGGAAGGTCGGTATTATTGCGCACGTGGCCGGTACCTCTTCTGCAATCGAGCGTTCGGAAGGGTTTATTGCCCGCATGAAGGAAAAATATCCGGATATCAAGGTACTGCCTGTTCAGTACAGCGATGGGGATCCGCAAAAAGCGATGGATAAAACTATCGATATGATTCAGGCCAACCCGGATATTGCCGGGATCTATGGCACTAACGAAGGTTCAACGCTGGGTGTAGCGAACGCCATTGATAGTCAAAACCTGAAGGGCAAAGTGAAGGTGATTGGCTTTGACAGCACCGAAGCGATTATTGCCTTCCTGAAATCCGGCGTTATCCAGGGCTTTGTGGTGCAGGATGCTTACCAGATTGGCTATCAGGGGATCAAAACGCTGAATGCCGCCGTGTCGGGTCAGGCTGTTCCAAAAGAGATTGATATCCCGGTTAAATTCGTGAATGCGAAGAACATTGATACACCGGAAATCGACAAATTATTACATCCATTCGGTAAAAAATAAGACCGTTGGGGCGACACGTTCGCCCCATTTTTAGCCAGTGTCAGGGAGTTACTATGAGCAGTGGATATTTCCTCGGGGTGGATGTCGGTTCCGCCAGCGTCAGGGCCGGTGTCTTTGATGCCAATGGTACGCGACTGGCCTTTGCGACATTACCTATCTCGCAGTTTCGACCCGGTCCGCAGCGGGTAGAACAATCATCCGCTGAAATCTGGCAGCAGGTGTGTCATGCGGTGAAAGATGCGGTGTCGTCAGCGGGGGTTCCCGTCGAGGAAATTCGTTCACTGGGATTCGATGCCACCTGCTCTCTGGTTGCTCTCGATGAACAAGGACAAGGGTTGGCGGTTTCACCCGGTGAATCGCCAGACCATAACATCATCATGTGGATGGATCATCGCGCGGCAGACGAGACCAAACGCATTAACGCCACGCAGGATCCCGCCCTGCGCTATGTTGGCGGCGAAGTCAGCGTCGAAATGGAATTGCCTAAAGTGCTGTGGCTGAAGAATCATTTTCCTGCGACGTGGCAGCGTGCGCATCGATTCTACGATCTGGCGGACTTCCTGGTCTGGAAAGCGACCGACAGCGATGTAGCGGGTCTGTGCACCCTGACCTGTAAATGGAACTATCTGGCGCACGAACAACGTTTTAGTCATTCGTTGCTCGATGCCGTTGAATTAACAGATTTACTCAGCAAAATCCCGTCGCGTATTTTACCGCCGGGGGCCGCCGTTGGTACGCTCAGCCCTGAAGCGGCGCAGGCGTTGGGACTGACCACGAATGTTGTGGTTGCCAGCGGGATGATTGATGCGCATGCAGGCGGTGTAGCGCTGGCCGGTGCTCAGCCTGTGGGAACGCTGGCGTTGATCAGCGGCACGTCAAACTGCCATATGCTGTGCAGCGAAGAGGAAATTCATACACCGGGCGTATGGGGACCGTACTGGTCCGCGATGCTACCCGGCTACTGGCTGACCGAAGGCGGGCAAAGTGCCGCCGGGGCGTTAGTCGACTGGACGCTTCAGGAGTCAGGAGCCAGTGCGGACCTGTATCGTAAGGCCGAAGCGCGGGGTTGCCATCCGATAGTATTGGTCAATGAATGGGTGGCTGCACTGGAGGAAAATGAAGCGGAACCAGGGCGCAACTTACATGTGTTGGCCGATCATCATGGCAACCGCTCACCGCGTGCGCGGCCGGATGCTCGCGGCAGCGTATGTGGCTTGACCCTTGAACGTGGAGAGCGGCAGGTTGCCCGCTTGTATCTGGCAACATTACAAGCGATTGCCTGTGGTACGCGGCACATTATGGAAGTGATGCGCGAAAATGGACACACTATTTCACGACTGACGCTGTGCGGAGGAGCAACGCACAATCCGCTGTGGCTACGTGAGTATGCGGATGCGACCGGATGCGATATCCATTTGATGCAGGAAGAAGATGCGGTGACGCTGGGTGCGGCGATTACTGGTGCGGTTGCCTGCGGGGCGTGGGCAAATTTCCCGGCGGCTTGTCAGGCGATGGTGACGCCCGGTGAGGTTATCAAGACAAACCCTAAGCGTCAGGACTTTTATGCCCGCAAATATCAGGTGCATCTGACTATGTGGGGGCAGCAGCAGGTGCTTAACCAACTGATGCTGTAAGACAAATGTTTAAAATACTTTTATGATTGTGAATTGACGTTTTGGATGTGAACTGGGGCATATAATGGCTAAAACAGTAGAACAGATAGCCAGCGATCTGAATTTATCGGTGACAACCGTGCGACTGGTGTTGAATGGGAAAGCTGAGCAATATCGTATCAGCGTTAAAACCCAAACGCGCATTAATGAATATGTTGAGCGTTATGGTTATGTCATCAACCATTCAGCGCGCAGCCTTAAACTGAATAAAACGGATACGCTGGGGCTGATTGTGCCCAATATTTCCAACGTCTTTTTTGCTACGCTCGCTGAAAAACTTGAGCAACGCTGTCGTCGTTCTGGATATCAGTTAACGATTAGCTGTACTTATGATGATGTTGATTACGAGAATAAATTAACCAAAGCGTTAATTGCACGTAATGTTGACGGACTTTTTATTGTCCCGTCAACGCTCGAAAACCAGCAGCATCATTTACGCCAGGTTAGAAAACCGATGGTGTTACTTGACCGTGATTTTAAGTACACCGATAACGCGCTGGTAGAAAGTCATAATAGTTTAGGGGGCGAAAAGCTGACGCAAAGTTTGTTCGATGCGGGAAAATCGCCAATCTGGTTTTTGGTGGGCGATACCGGGCTGCCCAGTATTGGCGACCGTTTGCAGGGGTATCTTAACGCATTGACTAACAATGGTATTTCCCATCATGATTGGGTGCGTGAAGGTCCGGATAACACGCCAGATGGTGGCTACCGGCTAATGGAAAAACTGATCGCTGAACAGGGATGTCCTCAGGCATTTATCGCCTCGTCATTACCTGTGCTGGAAGGCGCCATCGTCGCTATTCGCAATCGTTTTGGCGTTATTCCACCTGATATTAATATCGGCACATTCGATGAACATCCGATGCTGGGATTCCTCGCCAATAATGTCTGGTCAATGCAGCAGGATGAAAACGTCTGGGCGGAAAAAGCCTTCGACATGATGATGAGTGCGATTGAAGACCAGCCGATTAAAGAAACGGTAAAAGTACCGATGAAGCTCATTAAGCGTGTAAGACAAAAATAATACTTTTTTAATAATAAATCAGCTAACTGAACCTGAATAAAAATTCAGTGGCTGCTCATATCTGAAACCTGACCCGTCTTACTCTGCGGCTGTATTTTTCGCAATCAAGACGAGGGGAAACTGTACCCGGAGAATTATGATGGAAAGAATGCGTTTGTCGCGAGAAATCATTGAAACCTGCCTTGAAATGACCAGCCTGGGGCTGAATCAGGGAACGGCGGGTAATGTGAGTGCACGTTATGAAAATGGAATGCTGATCACGCCCAGCGGAATTCCTTACGAAAGACTCACGGAAAATATGATCGTGTATGTAGACAACGACGGTAATTATGATAAAGGACAATTACCGTCCAGCGAATGGCGTTTTCACCTTGCTGCCTATCAGACGCGGCCAGAGGCTAATGCGGTTGTCCATAATCATGCGATCCATTGCACCGCGGTATCGATTCTCAACCGTCCTATCCCGGCTATCCATTACATGATTGCTGCTGCCGGTGGAAATTCCATTCCGTGTGCGCCGTATGCGACGTTTGGTACACGTGAACTGTCAGAGCACGTGATCGTGGCGCTGAAAGACCGCAAAGCAACGCTGTTGCAGCATCATGGGCTGATTGCCTGCGAGGCGAACCTGGAAAAAGCACTGTGGCTGGCGCATGAAGTGGAAGTTCTGGCCCGCCTTTATCTGAGCACATTAGCGATCGTCGATCCTGTTCCGGTGCTGGATGATGAAGAGATTGCCATCGTGCTGGAGAAATTCAAATCCTACGGATTACGAATTGAAGAGTAATTTCGCAAAGCGAAAAGGAGAAATACGATGGCGAACAGAATGATTCTGAATGAAACGGCATGGTTTGGCCGGGGAGCTGTTGGGGCGTTAACCGATGAAGTTATTCGTCGGGGATATCGTAAGGCGCTGATTGTGACCGATGCCAACCTGGTACAGTGCGGTGTGGTCGAGAAGGTGACATCGCGGATGGATGCGGCGGGGCTGGCGTGGGAGATTTACTCCGGCGTTATCCCCAATCCCACCATTGCAGTGGTACAGGAAGGGCTGGGTGTCTTTGAGCAAAGTGGCGCAGACTATCTGATTGCCATTGGCGGTGGCTCCCCGCAGGATACCTGTAAAGCGATTGGTATTATCTACAATAACCCTGAGTTTGCCGATGTGCGCAGCCTTGAAGGCTTATCGCCCACGCGTAAGCCAAGCGTACCGGTGATGGCTATCCCGACGACGGCAGGGACGGCGGCAGAAGTGACCATTAACTACGTGATCACCGATGAAGAAAACCGGCGCAAGTTTGTCTGCGTCGATCCGCATGATATTCCGCAGGTGGCATTTATCGATGCCGATATGATGGACGGTATGCCCGCGGCGTTAACGGCGGCTACCGGCGTTGATGCGCTGACCCATGCCATTGAAGGTTACATCACCCGTGCGGCCTGGGCGTTGACGGATGCGCTGCACATCAAAGCCATTGAGATCATTGCCGGGGCGCTGCGTGGATCCGTTGCCGGTGACAGCAAGGCCGGTGAAGCCATGGCGCTGGGCCAGTATGTTGCTGGAATGGGCTTTTCCAACGTTGGCCTGGGGCTGGTTCATGGTATGGCACACCCGCTGGGGGCGTTTTATAACACGCCGCACGGCGTCGCCAACGCCATTCTGCTCCCGCATGTGATGCAGTACAACGCCGACTATAGCGGGGACAAATTCCGCGATATCGCCCGGGCAATGGGCGTGAAGGTGGAAGCATTGACGTTGGACGAGGCGCGTAAAGCCGCCGTGGATGCGGTGTTTGCGCTTAACCGTGATGTGGGCATTCCGCTGCACTTACGTGATGTTGGCGTGCGTAAAGAGGATATCCCGGCGCTGGCGCAGGCAGCATTCGATGACGTATGCACCGGTGGTAATCCGCGTGAAGCGAGCCTCGGCGATATCGTTGAGCTGTACCACACCGCCTGGTAATTGTGCTGGATGACGGTGTGAACGCCTTATCTGGCCTACAGGATTGCACGAAATGTAGGCCGGATAAGCGCAGCGCCATCCGGCAACAAAACTACCGCGCCAGACGTAACTGCTGTAGGTTCCCGTCGATATGTAAGTCCGTTTGCAACCGGGCAATATCGCGGCATAGAAATGCCATTTCTTTGTGCGCCTCGAGCTTCTTGCGCCACTTTTCCGGCACGTCATCAAGCCGGGCGTAAATCCCTTCCAGATGCTGAAACTGCACGAGCAGTTGGGTCGCACTTTTTGGGCCAATACCGGCGACACCAGGTACTTTTGAACTGCTTATTCCTGCTAGCCCCCAGTAATCCGGCAGTTGCTGAGGCTGTACGCCAAACTCTTTTTCGATGAACGGCGCATCCAGCCAGCGCTTCTGGAAATAGTCGCGAATACGCAGGGCAGGAGAGAGCAACTGGCAGTAACCTTTATCGGTTGAGACGATGGTGGCCTGATGCCCGGCCAGGGTGACTTTCACCGCCAGCGTTGCGGCTAGATCGTCGGCCTCATTACCGCTGGAAACCCAGCAGCAGACGCCGCGCTGTTCAAAGGCCGCGCGTAAGGCGGGCATTTCTTGATGGAGTTCGTCGGGCATCGGTGGGCGACCAGCTTTGTAGTCGGGCAGCCGTTGGTGACGCCAGCCGCTGTTACGCGCTTCGTCATCAAACACCGCCACGGCGTGCGTAGGCTGGCTGTGCACGAGCAATAAATCGAGCGCGTGCTGGCAGGTCTCCACGCAGGGCGATCCCTGAACAGCGTGAATACGGCGGATGAGGTTCAGTGCATCGACAATGAGCAGATGGACGGCCACGGTGTTCTCCCTTACGAATCAGCCTGTAGGGTAACATTCACGGCGAGGTGAGGCGAAGATCTGAAACAAATTTTGCCGGATGGCGGCTGACGCCTTATCCGGCCTACAAATGACTACGGCACTGTAGGCCGGATAAGCTTGCGCCATCCGGCAATGGGTTGGGACTTAATCGCAGGTGACAACTTTCATCGCCAGGCCACCACGAGAGGTTTCGCGGTACTTGGCATTCATGTCTTTACCGGTCTCGTACATGGTCTCGATCACTTTATCGAGGCACACGCGCGGCTCGCTGGTACGGCGCAGCGCCATACGTGCGGCGTTAACCGCTTTGACTGAGGCAATAGCGTTACGCTCGATACAGGGGACCTGAACCTGGCCCGCAACCGGATCGCATGTCAGCCCCAGGTTGTGTTCCATACCGATTTCTGCCGCGATGCACACCTGCGTAGGGCTACCGCCCAGCAGTTCCGCCAGACCCGCTGCCGCCATTGAGCAGGCCACACCAACTTCACCCTGGCAACCCACTTCGGCACCCGAGATAGAGGCGTTCATCTTGTACAGGGAACCAATCGCACTCGCGACCAGCATGTAGCGTGCCAGCGAGTTAGCGTTCACTTCGCGGATAAACTTGTCGTAGTAAGCCAGTACCGCAGGAACGATCCCACACGCCCCGTTGGTCGGGGCGGTAACCACACGCCCACCGGCCGCATTCTCTTCGTTCACCGCCAGCGCGAACATGTTAATCCAGTCCACGACCGCCATTGGGTCGGTGGTGGTTTTGTCACTGCTGACCAGCATGCGACGCAGCGCTGCGGCACGACGTGGCACGCGCAGTTTACCCGGCAAGACGCCTTCGGTGGTGATACCGCGTTCAATCCCGCTACGCATCACTTCCCAGACGTTAGCAAAGTGCTGTTCCAGCTCTTCTTTGCTGTGCAGGGCCAGTTCGTTTTGCATCATCAGACCAGAAAGCGACAGGCCGGTTTCCTGGCAATGTCGTTGCAGATCGGCGGCGGATTTGTACGGATAGGGCACGTTTACCGGCGAGCTGTTCGGCAGGCCGAAATGTTCTTCATCAACGATGAAACCACCGCCAATGGAATAGTAAGTCTGGCTGTAGAGGACTTTTTCGCCGGCCAGGGCGGTAATGCGCATGCCGTTTTCGTGCAGGGACAGATTGTCCGCATGGAAATTCATGCACTTATCGACCGGGAACTCCACTTCATGCTGACAGTCTGCCAGCAGCAAACGTCCGTGAGTATTCACATCCTGGATAAAGGACGGGATGGCATCGATGTCTACGGTGTCAGGCAGATTACCCGCCAGGCCCATAATAATCGCGATGTCAGTGTGATGGCCTTTCCCCGTCAGAGACAGAGAGCCGTAAACATCAACCACGACGCGGGTTACGTCAGTGAGTATTCCGCGAGCAATCAGGTCATCCGTGAATTGTTTGCCTGCTTTCATTGGACCCACAGTGTGTGAGCTGGAAGGGCCAATGCCGATTTTGAAGATATCGAATACGCTAATCATGAGGCGTCCATT
>NZ_SZXN01000058.1:0-8940 GCF_005281195.1 Citrobacter sp. wls613 | reverse complement strand
GAGATGCGCCGCCCGTAGGCGGCGCAGGGGATTAACTAAACAGCGAGTAGAAAATAGCGGAGATGGCAATCAGACCCATAATCACAACGAAGACGTTGCTGATATGGCCGCTGTACTTACGCATGGCCGGGACTTTCTGAATCGCATACATCGGCATCAGGAACAGAATCATCGCGATGATTGGGCCACCCAGGGTTTCAATCATACCGAGGATGCTCGGGTTCAGCGTTGCCACGATCCAGGTGGTAACCAGCATGAACAGTGCAGTGAGTTTGTTCAGCTTGTTGACTTCGATGGATTTGCCTTTACCACGCAGGTGCTTAATCACCATACCATTGAAGCCTTCACGTGCGCCCAGGTAGTGGCCGAGGAAGGATTTGGTGATAGCGATCATCGCGATAATCGGTGCCATCCAGGCAATGATCGGTGCGTTAAAGTGGTTCGCCAGGTAAGACAGGATGGAGATGTTCTGCTCTTTTGCCGCAGCCAGATCCGCCGGGGTCAGGCTAAACACGCAGCTGAAGACGAAGAACATAACGGTCAGCACCATCATGATGTGAGCGAATGCCAGAATCTTGGAGCATTTCTTCTCTGCTTCATCACCGTACTCTTCACGCTTCGCAACGGCGAAGGAGGAGATGATCGGTGAGTGGTTGAAGGAGAATACCATTACCGGAATTGCCAGCCACAGGGTCAACAACAGGCCATTGCCAGTGGTTGCTGCAGAGTCAAAGGACAGGGTTTCCAGAACCGCACCGCTCCACTGAGGGATCAGGTACAGCGCCAGCAGCATCAGCGCTGCAACGAACGGGAATACCAGGATGCTCATCGCCTTCACGATCATCTGCTCACCGAAGCGCACGATGGTCATCATACCGATAATCAGGATCAGCGACAGGATGGCACGCGGCGGAGGCGTAATTGCCAGCTGGTGGGTCAGGAAGCTCTCGACGGTATTGGTAATCGCTACGCTGTAAACCAACAGAATTGGGTAGATAGCGAAGAAATAGAGCAGCGTAATCAGTTTACCTGCGCCAACACCAAAGTGTTCTTCTACCACTTCGGTGATGTCTTCACCCGGATTTTTACCGGATAACACAAAACGGGTTAGACCACGGTGTGCAAAGTAGGTCATTGGGAAGGCAAGAATAGCCATGATGATCAGCGGGATAAGACCGCCAACACCGGCGTTAATTGGCAGGAACAAGACACCCGCGCCAATTGCCGTACCGTAAAGGCCCAGCATCCACATGGTGTCAGTCTTGCGCCATGCGCTGCGGGTCTGGCCCGTAACGATAGTGCTGGTTTGCGTGTTTTCCATCTATTTCTCCTGGAGGAAGCTTAAAAAGTCAGGTTTGGGTTCAATCCACTGAAAAAAGACCCGACTGTAAAACGAATTCCGATTAGCGATTTTTTATATAATTTTTCGCCGTAATAATTTTCGGGCGGAAAGATACATTTAAGTTATGAATGTATCAGTGATCGGGATCCCAAATGCAATAATCCACTTTTTATGTGGATAAATTTGGACCATTAATCTATTAAAAAATAACCAAAGCGGATTTACGGGCGCGAAGGCTAGCATTAACGACATATGACGTGAAAGAGAACGCGAGAAGATACGAGTGTTGCGCTGTAAAAACTGTCATTTTCAGTGGATTCTTGCAACTAATGATAATTTATGACGATAAGTCACGGTCGAATTTGAAAGGTAAACGTTTGCGTATTGAGGGTTTTCTGACGAAACATTATTGATGTTTATGTTAGGAGTTGAGCTATGTGACTGGTATCACTAAAAAAGCCGGCTGGCTGCGAGGCCAAAACCGGCTTGGATATGGACAAATCTGTCATCGTGGTAGCCGCAGCTACCGGGCGTTAAACATCAGGCGCAGATTTCGTAGCAAGGAATGTAGGCCGAACCCGGCAACTTCATGCGATGCTGTGCGACAAAGCCCTGCAGCAGGTCATCCATACGGCGCATCATCTCTCGGTCACCGTGGATCTTGTACGGCCCAAACTCTTCAATAGCGTGAATACCGACTTCCTTGACGTTACCCGCGACGATGCCGGAGAACGCGCGACGCAGGTCTGCAGCCAGTACTTCAACCGGTTGATCGGGGTACAGCTTCAGGTTCGCCATGTTTTCATGAGACGGTTCAAACGGCATCTGCAAATCAGGTGAAATGCGAATCGACCAGTTAAAGCTGTAGGCATCACCGGTGTCGCGGCGATTCTCTTTCACCAGCGGCATCGCTTTTTTCATCAGGCGAGCGACTTCTGAAGCATCGTCAATGATAATGCGGTAGTGGCGACGCGCGTCTTCACCCAGCGTGTGTACGATAAATTCATCCAGCACGCGGAAGTAGTCCGCACTCTCTTTTGGCCCCGTCAAGATCAGTGGCAGAACCTGATCTTTGTTCGCCGGGTTCATCAAGATCCCTAACAGGTACAGCAGCTCTTCCGCCGTTCCTACGCCGCCAGGGAAAATGATAATGCCGTGGGCAATACGGACAAATGCTTCCAGACGTTTTTCAATGTCCGGCATGATGATCAGTTCGTTGACCAGCGGGTTAGGCGGTTCGGCGGCAATGATTGACGGTTCAGTCATGCCGATAAAACGGCTGTCTTTGTAACGCTGCTGGGCGTGGCCCACCGCCGCGCCTTTCATGGGGGCTTCCATCGCACCAGGACCGCAGCCGGTACAGATGTTCAGCTCACGCAGGCCCAACTGGGTACCGACGCGACGAGCATACAGGTACTCATTTTCGTTGATGGAGTGACCGCCCCAGCAGACGACCATGTTCGGTGCTTCATCGACGTGCAGTGCCCGGGCGTTACGCAAGATGGAGAAGACGAGGTTGGTAATGTGAACCGAGCTTTCGAGATCCAGACGTTGAAAACGACCAGCGTTATGGATCTGGCCGTTAACGAAAAGAATGTCGCGCAGGACGGCAAACAGGTTGGCCTGCAGCGCACGAATAATGCGTCCATCAACAAACGCGTCTTCAGGCGGGTTAATCAGTTCCAGCTTAACGCCACGTTCACGGCGCAGCACGTTAATGTCGAAACTTTCAAAACGAGACAGCAGCTCTTTGCTGTTGTCGGTCAAACTGCCGGAGTTCAGGACGGCAAGCGAACAGTTACGAAACAGTTGATACAGGTCGCTGCTGGCCGTGCGTTTAAGCATATCGACTTCCAGCTGCGACAACATGTCCATTGAGCCAAGCGGGCTAATATGTGTAATCAAGTAAACTCCTTATGGGACGCAACACGTCATTCCCTGTTGATTACAATAGCTCTGGCTTATGACCTTTCACAACCTTGCGCGCGGAATCCGGCACGCAAAATTGAGAAATAAAGTTACTGACGCACCAGTCTGCCGATGGCAGGGACAAAATCGGTGTTGGTTCGCCATGGATTAATGTCCAGACCGCCGCGTCGCGTGTAGCGGGCGTAGACGCTCAGCTTTTCCGGCTGGCAGAAGCGCAGAATGTCATTGAAAATGCGCTCCACGCACTGTTCATGGAATTCATTATGATGGCGGAAGGACACCAGATAACGCAGCAGCTGCTCCCTGTCGATTTTTCGTCCACGATACTGAATTTGTATAGAACCCCAGTCGGGCTGGTGGGTGATCAAACAGTTAGATTTCAGCAGATGGCTGACTAGCGTTTCTTCCACTGCTTTCTCGCCGCTTGTGGCGTTCTCCAGATAATCTGTGGTGAACTGGTAGTTATCGATGACGATATCCTGGTCATCGATGCAGGTGCCATTGAAATGAGCAATCGGCTGCCCTTCCAGCTCGTCGATACGGTACAGCGCCACGTGAACATCGCCTTCGGCGCAGGCGCGCAAATCGTGTTCCAGCGTTTGGCGAACGGCATCCCATGAATCAAAGCGGGTCTGGTTAAAACTGTTCAGATACAGCTTAAAGCTTTTTGATTCAATCAGATTCACGCTGGTGTAGTCTAATTCGACATGTCCGACGGCAACCTGCGGTAAGCCATTGGCATTTAGCCATGACAGTTCATACAGCGTCCAGATATCGGCGCCATGAAAAGGAAGACTATCGGCCTTTAAATCCAGCGGGTCGCGGTTCAGGCTACGCGGAACGCCCTGCAACAAACTGGCATCGTAATTGTCCCGGTAATCTGTTGATTTACCGAGGGTCAGGCCGTCAAGCGCCTGATGGTTTTCATAAGAAGACATGTTTCACCGTCATAAACCAGATACACTATGCGTCAAGTGTATCCTGGCTTTTGTGAAGAGAGAAATCAGTGGACGAATTGACTGCGCAGGCGTTAACGGCCTTTACGACACGCTATTGCGATGCATGGCATGAGAAAAATAACAGCTGGCCTCTCAGCGAAGAATTATATGGCGTACCTTCCCCATGCATTATTTCCACGACCAGCGATGCCGTGTACTGGCAGCCTCAGCCGTTTGTGGGCGAAACGAATGTAAACGCGGTTGAACGCGCCTTTGATATTGTGGTACAACCCGCCGTTCACGCTTTTTATACCACCCAATTTGCCGGGGACATGCACGCGCAGTTTGCCGATGAAAAGCTCACGCTGCTGCAAACCTGGAGCGAAGATGACTTCAGGCGCGTTCAGGAAAACCTGATTGGCCATTTGGTCACGCAAAAGCGGCTCAAGCTCTCGCCGACGCTGTTTATTGCGACACAGGAAAATGAACTGGATGTCATTTCGGTGTGTAACCTGTCCGGGGAAGTGTGCAAAGAAACGCTGGGGACTCGTAAACGAACGGTGCTGGCGGCCTCTCTTGCGGATTTCCTGACTCAACTTAAGCCAGTTCTGTAATCCATTTTGCCCGCATGCGTGTGAGAGATCTCTTACAAACCCTGTAGGAGATCGCCAGGTAATAAGTGAAAGCTTAATGCAGGGCCTTCATAGTAAATGTATGTAATTCAGTTAGTTGATGTTTTATTCTCTGCTTTCATATGAAAAAAACCTTAAAGGAATGTCTGTAAGTATCTTGTAAGACAAAGCGAAACAGGCGATTCTATCTCCGTCGACAAGGAGTCGCACAACGAAGTGAACATCAGGATGATGACACTTCTGCAGGACACACCAGGATGGTGTTACAAGGATAGGCTTCAGGACGAAGCAAAGAGGAAAACGCCGGATGCGTTAAGGGACACCTCCAGGAAGGAGAATGAGAGCCGGGCAGGATGGTCGGCGGGTCAGGATGGCCAGGGACACTTCAGGATGAAGTTTTCACATCGGGGTGATGTGAGCAGGATGCAAACGTTCAGGATGAACAGGTCGTAAGACCACAGGAAAAGTTGTCATGGATGAGCAGGGAGCACTAAAAGTAGCTGGAATGCTGCGAAACGAACCGGGAGCACTGTTTTTACAGTGCTCCCTTTTTTTATTTCCTGCCCACAAATGCTATTCTTCGCGCCAGATTTTTCATCAATGAGGTTAATTTCATGACGACTCATGACCGTGTGCGCCAGCAACTCCACGCGCTTGAAGCGCTGTTGCGTAAGCATAATCACTGGCGAATGGATGAGCCTGAGGCGCATTTATTTACCAGCACGCAGCCTTTTTGTATGGATACCATGGAGCCGGTTGAATGGCTGCAATGGGTATTGATTCCCCGTATGCATGCTCTGCTTGATAACGCGCAGCCGCTTCCAGAGGCGTTTGCCATCGCTCCGTATTACGAAATGGCGCTGACCGCCGACCATCCACAGCGTGAAGTGCTTCTCGTTGTATTACAGGAGCTGGATGCACTGTTTACCAGCGATAAATCCTGATGCTTGAGATCCTCTATCAGGACGAATGGCTGGTTGCTGTTAACAAACCTTCTGGCTGGCTGGTTCATCGCAGCTGGCTCGACCGCGATGAGAAAGTGGTCGTGATGCAAACGGTGCGTGACCAGATTGGTCAGCATGTTTTTACCGTGCATCGCCTCGACCGACCGACATCCGGCGTGCTGCTGATGGGATTGTCCAGCGAAGCCGGGCGTTTGCTGTCGCAGCAGCTTGAACAGCATCAAATTCAAAAGCGTTATCATGCGATTGTGCGTGGCTGGTTAATGGATGACGCGGTGCTGGATTACCCGCTGGTGGAAGAGTTGGATAAAATTGCCGACAAATTTTCCCGTGAAGATAAAGATCCGCAACCGGCGGTCACCCACTATCGCGGACTGGCAACGGTAGAAATGCCGGTGGCCACCGGGCGTTATCCAACGACTCGCTACGGACTGGTAGAGCTTGAGCCTAAAACCGGTCGTAAACACCAGCTCCGGCGGCATCTGTCCCATTTACGCCATCCTATTATTGGCGACAGTAAGCACGGTGATTTGCGGCAAAACCGCAGTGCGGCGGAGCATTTCGGTTGCCAGCGCTTAATGTTGCATGCCAGCCAGCTTACGCTTACCCATCCGTTCACTGGCGAGCCGTTGGTGATTCGCGCGGGTCTGGATGACGTCTGGATGCAGGCGCTATCGCAGTTTGGCTGGCGTGGACTTCTCCCTGAGAATGAAAGGGTTGAGTTCAGCGAGCGGTCAGGTCAGGATGAGCAAATAGATTCTTAAGTCCCTGGAGAAAAAGGTTATGGCGGAAATTGGTATTTTTGTCGGCACGATGTACGGAAACTCGCTGTTGGTAGCCGAAGAGGCTGAAGCTATCCTTACCGGACAGGGCCATAAGGCTACGGTGTTCGAGGATCCAGAGCTGGCTGACTGGCAGGCGTATCAAGACAAATACGTCCTGGTGGTGACCTCAACGACCGGGCAGGGCGATCTTCCGGACAGCATTGTGCCACTGTTTCAGGGGATCAAAGATAATCTTGGTTTTCAGCCAAATCTGCATTATGGCGTGATCGCACTCGGCGACAGCAGCTACGTTAACTTCTGCAACGGCGGAAAACAGTTCGACGCGTTGTTGCAGGAACAAAGCGCGCAGCGCGTGGGTGAGATGTTGTTGATTGATGCCAGCGAGCACCCTGAGCCGGAAAGTGAATCCAATACCTGGGTAGAACATTGGGGAACCTTGCTTAAATAACGCCTTATGCGTCGGCGTTTCGCTTGTGCTGCAGACAACTTCATTTCTAACTGTAGGCCGGGTAAGGCCTACAGGTCTTTATGTTTGATATAAGAATAAAATTTCAAACATTATCATTATTGCTATCAAATGATGGGCCTGAAAAGATCAAGTTTATTATCAATTGGGAAAGTTTTCTTTAATTTATTTGTATTTTTTATATAACTGTATGGTTTTATTTATTACCCAGATTTATAAAAATTAAATACGGGTTCTTTTGTTGTTTATGAGATCAAAAACACTAACAAGTGATATCATATCATACTTTAATAAAAAGATAGATTCGCAATATAGATTTTGTGAATGAATAAAGTTGAAAGAATAGCAACAGGGAATTATTAATCTAAGGAATGCAAATTGTTTTCTTTATATAACACCCCGGATTTTAGCCGAAATGCCAGATTAGAAGACTTTGAACAAATACTGTCACCTAAAGAAGGTCTTAGGTTAGCAAGGGTATACTATGAACTTGATGGCAATAAAAATGATCACTCAACTTTTTTTGGCATGCCACAGATAAAATGGCATGTAAACCGTTATTCTTCCAGTGCATATGAAAGACCCCCCATTAGTAGATGTAATCCCATTTATGATGAGATTCAACACAAATTAATACTGGGCTGGATAATTGCGGTTGATTATGATGAGCATTGGTCCTGGAACCGAAATCCTTTTTATTTTGATGAAGACGGGGAGTTAGTTTATGAACCATTTATGCCTGATGTATTCGACAGCATCTTCGAAGAAAGCGTAAGAAGAGCTTATCAGGAAACACTCGACAGAGAACAGGGAAGAAAACCAGGACCCACGCAAAGGGGTCAGTATGGCGCACCTGGTTATATTGAGCCAATACCAAAACCGCTTACCGTAGCACTAATGCCATCCTGTCCAGTTGAGGAGGATACATCACCCCGCGAACCTGTAGATGCAGGATTTTGTATACTGCCCTATGAGGCCACACCATCATCTTTCGAAAATATGTTTTTCATTAACCCTCCGGATGGTACTCGTGAGTTATACCACAAGCTCAATCCAGATATGAAAAAACAGCCGGGTTCAATTCTGCTTGTAGTTGATCCTGAAAAGCAAGATCAGCAACAGATTGAATCATTACTAAAAGCGCGTGATCGAATTGATAAAGCACTTGCACCATTAACACTGCCAGAAGCTCGTGTGTTACATGAAAACAGAGCTTCCGTGGATATTTTTTCTTCGCAATTATATAGCGATGCTTTAGGACAAAGCGGGGATATATTAGGTTACATAAAGGATACTGGCGGTGGGTACTATGAAGAAATAAATAAAACGCTCAATGAAATACAAAAGCTTTATAAAAAAACATATAGTAGTAATTCCGGTCGAATTTCTGGAGAGGAGTTTTTTGGTCAACGAGAACGACTATTTATGAAATTAGATGGTATTTTGAATAGATTTTCAAAAGAACGGTTAAATTTAAAACAATATGAAGATATAAAGCAGACATTAGGTCTATCAACCAAATCAATTATGCATAAGTGGGATCAAACAGGAGTAAAAGATATTGAGGGGTATGCAAGCTACATAGAAAAGTCAGCCAAACTGGTGAAAATAATGAGAGCAACTGGCTATGTAGGAGTCGGTCTTGATTTTGCGAGTTATACAACTAACGTTTACGAAGCTTGCGCAAAAGGGCGTGAAAGCGAATGTAGAAAAGCGGCTATAGTCGAATATAGTAAATTTGGTGGTAAACAAGCAGTAAGTCTTGCTGGCGGTGCTGCCGGGGGAATTATGGGAAGGGCCGCTTGTACGTGGGTTTTAGGATTGATTACATCAGAGGCTGGAGGTATTGGAGCTGTAGTGGCATAGTGAATTTGGCCACCTGAATA
>NZ_SZXN01000057.1:159103-164449 GCF_005281195.1 Citrobacter sp. wls613 | reverse complement strand
GAGCAGAACCGCCGTAGGTTTTAGCCAGTACGGTGGTGATTGCAGCGGTCAGAGTAGTTTTACCGTGGTCAACGTGGCCGATGGTGCCGACGTTAACGTGCGGTTTTGTACGTTCAAATTTTTCTTTAGACACGGCTATATTCCTTACTATAGTGCTCTCCCCTTATAGAGAGAGCACGGGATTTTGGTTTTTAACCTGCGGCTTATTTACCGCGGGCTTCGATTACGGCCTGAGCAACGTTGTTCGGCGCATCATCATACTTCAGGAATTCCATAGAGTAAGATGCACGACCTTTGGTCAGAGAACGCAGCTGAGTTGCATATCCGAACATTTCAGACAGCGGAACTTCAGCATGAATCTGAACACCAGTAGCGTTAGATTCCTGACCTTTCAACTGACCACGACGACGGCTAAGGTCACCGATGACGTCACCAGTGTTCTCTTCCGGCGTTTCTACTTCAACCTTCATGATCGGCTCAAGCAGAACAGGTTTCGCTTTCTTAAAGCCATCTTTGAAGGCGATAGAAGCAGCCAGTTTAAACGCCAGCTCAGAGGAGTCAACGTCATGGTAAGAACCGAAGTGCAGACGCACGCCCAGATCAACAACCGGATAGCCAGCCAGCGGGCCAGATTTCAGCTGTTCCTGGATGCCTTTATCAACGGCCGGGATGTATTCGCCAGGAATTACACCACCTTTGATGTCGTTGATGAACTCGTAGCCTTTCGGGTTTGAACCCGGCTCCAGCGGGTACATGTCGATAACAACATGACCGTACTGACCGCGACCACCAGACTGCTTAGCGTGTTTACCTTCGATATCGGTAACTTTCGCGCGAATCGCTTCACGGTAAGCAACCTGAGGTTTACCGACGTTCGCTTCAACGTTGAATTCACGCTTCATGCGGTCAACGATGATGTCGAGGTGCAGCTCACCCATACCGGCGATAATGGTCTGGTTAGATTCTTCGTCAGTCCATACGCGGAAAGACGGGTCTTCTTTAGCCAGACGGCCCAGAGCCAGACCCATTTTTTCCTGGTCAGCTTTGGTTTTCGGTTCTACCGCGATGGAGATTACCGGCTCAGGGAATTCCATACGCTCCAGAATGATCACGTGGTCTGGATCACAAATGGTGTCACCAGTTGTCACATCTTTCAGACCGATCGCAGCCGCGATATCGCCCGCGCGAACTTCTTTGATCTCTTCACGCTTGTTGGCGTGCATCTGTACGATACGACCAAAACGTTCACGAGCCGATTTCACTGGGTTGTAAACAGTATCACCGGAGTTAACCACGCCAGAGTACACGCGGAAGAAGGTCAGGTTACCCACGAACGGGTCGGTAGCGATTTTGAATGCCAGAGCAGCAAACGGCTCTTCATCGCTAGCGTGACGCTCAGCCGGAGTATCTTTACCGTCGTCCAGAATACCGTTGATCGCAGGTACGTCGATTGGGGATGGCAGGTAATCAATTACCGCATCCAGCATCGCCTGAACACCTTTGTTCTTGAACGCAGAACCACAGGTTACCAGGATGATTTCGTTGTTCAGAACGCGCTGACGCAGAGCAGTCTTGATCTCTTCTTCAGTCAGTTCTTCACCACCGAGGTATTTCTCCATCAGCTCTTCTGAAGCTTCTGCAGCGGACTCGATCAGGTTCTGGTGCCATTCTTCAGCCAGTTCCTGCATGTCTGCCGGAATATCTTCATAAGTGAAGGTTACGCCTGCGTCTTCTTCGTTCCAGTTGATGGCTTTCATTTTCACCAGGTCAACAACACCGGTGAAATGTTCTTCAGCACCAATAGCCAACTGCAGCGGAACAGGGTTCGCGCCCAGACGGGTTTTGATCTGACCAACAACTTTCAGGAAGTTCGCACCCATACGGTCCATTTTGTTAACGAACGCAATGCGTGGAACTTTATATTTGTTAGCCTGACGCCATACGGTTTCAGACTGCGGCTGAACACCACCAACTGCGCAGTAAACCATTACTGCACCATCAAGCACACGCATGGAACGTTCTACTTCGATTGTGAAGTCAACGTGCCCCGGGGTGTCGATGATGTTTACGCGATGCGGTTCATACTGCTTGGCCATACCAGACCAGAATGCAGTAGTCGCTGCGGAGGTGATAGTAATACCACGCTCCTGCTCCTGTTCCATCCAGTCCATGGTGGCTGCGCCGTCATGAACTTCACCGATTTTATGGTTTACACCGGTGTAGAACAGAATACGTTCGGTAGTAGTGGTTTTACCGGCGTCGATGTGCGCACTGATACCGATGTTACGGTAGCGCGCGATGGGTGTTGTACGAGCCATTTGATTCCTCGTTTATCTTTTAGGCGTTCAATTTAAGTAGCCCAAAGCGGGCTGCTTACAAGAAGCGCCCGCCTGGTGACTATTACTCCGAAGGGATTACCAACGGTAGTGTGCGAACGCCTTGTTGGCTTCTGCCATACGGTGAACGTCTTCACGTTTCTTAACTGCAGTACCTTTGTTTTCTGCAGCATCAGAAAGTTCGTTCGCCAGGCGCAGAGCCATGGATTTATCACCGCGTTTACGAGCAGCTTCAACGATCCAACGCATTGCCAGAGCATTACGACGAACCGGACGGACTTCAACTGGTACCTGATAAGTAGAACCACCAACGCGGCGAGACTTAACTTCGACAGTCGGGCGCACGTTTTCGAGGGCTACTTCAAAGGCTTCCAGGCCATCTTTACCAGAGCGCTGAGCCAGGGTCTCCAGGGCGCTGTATACGATGGTTTCTGCAGTAGATTTTTTACCATCTACCATCAGGATGTTTACAAATTTAGCCAGCAGCTCTGATCCGAACTTAGGATCCGGCAGAATTTTACGCTGACCAATGACGCGACGACGTGGCATGGGAATACTCCGTTGTTAATTCAGGATTGTCCAAAACTCTAAGAGTTTAGTTTGACATTAATATAAAACGTTTGGCCTTACTTAACGGAGAACCATTAAGCCTTAGGACGTTTCACGCCATACTTGGAACGTGATTGCTTACGGTCTTTAACGCCGGAGCAGTCAAGCGCACCACGAACGGTGTGGTAACGAACACCCGGAAGGTCTTTTACACGACCGCCACGGATCAGGATCACGGAGTGTTCCTGCAGGTTGTGACCTTCACCACCGATGTAGGAAGTCACTTCAAAACCGTTAGTCAAACGCACACGGCATACTTTACGCAGTGCGGAGTTTGGTTTTTTAGGAGTGGTGGTATATACACGGGTACATACACCACGTTTCTGCGGGCAGGCTTCCAGCGCAGGCACGTTGCTCTTTGCAACTTTGCGTGCGCGTGGTTTGCGTACCAGCTGGTTAACTGTTGCCATTAAATAGCTCCTGGTTTTAGCTTTTGCTTCGTAAACACGTAATAAAACGACCTCATACAATATGAGGACGCAGAATTTTAGGTCGGTGTCGAAAAGGTGTCAAGAAATATACAACGATCCCGCAATTACCAGGCAATCTGGTTGGGATGCTTCACCGTAAGTCTGACGAAGTCAGTATAGCTAACCCTGACGACACTGTCTGAAATTTGACCACCCAACCCGCGAGCCTTAATGTCTTCTTCCAGTACATAAACCTTAATGGAGGCATTTTGCAGCGTTTCAAGGAAACGGCTGCCTTCTATGGCTGCAGTCACGCCGTCCTGAAGCAATAAAAGCTCATCGTCTGCGCCAACAAGACGCAGCAGGGAGGAGAAGTCAGTCAGCCACGGTGAGCGATGTAGAGTATGCAGCATGCGCGTTTAGAACCTCATAATGACGTCATAGTTGCCCAGTTCACGGCGCAGTTCTTCAGGTTCAAGTACCGTCGCATCGACAACGAATTTCATGTCCGTATCAAGGCCACGTTCGCGCAATGAGGCAGCGCACAGCCAACATTGTTCTATATCGTACAGCCCCAACAATTTGAAGGTCGCAATATAGTCCCGTGCCAGAATGAGATCAGGTTTTTGCTCTGGCAGGATTTGGAAGACGCCGTCCCCGATAAAAAAGACGCCGAGATCTTCTGTTAGTGCTGATGTCGCCAGTAGTGCATCCAGACCTTCACGGCCCGATGCGCTCCCGTGAGGCACGGTGGAAAATACAAAAGCGATTCGATTCATTAGAACTGCACCACGCGATCGCACGTCAGGGATGCCTCAGCGAGCGAACCCAGCCCACTAAGGTTAAAACCCGCTTGTAAATTAGCCCCAGCCAACGCCAACCTCTCTGCTTCAGTTTCATCAACAACGCCGCGGCGTAGCGCCGCTGCCACGCAGATATTTAGCTCTACGCCATGCTGTTGATTAAGCTGTTGCCAGGCGCGAACCAGATCAAATTCATCACTGGCGGGCGACGTCAGCAGATTGGCGTTATACACGCCTTCACGATAGAAAAAGACACGGCTTAACTCATGACCTTCTTCAATCAATGCGTGAGCAAATTGCAATGCGCTGCTCGCCTGCTGCGTACCATAAGCAGGTCCAGTCACGACGATAGCAAAGCGCATTACTTGTCTTGCCCCTGGAAATCACCGCTCTTGAACTGGCGAATATAAAGATAAACCGTGTGCTTGGAGATGTTCAGGCGGTCAGCAACCTGGTTAATAGCATCTTTGATATCGAAGATACCTTTCTCATACAAGTTCAGGACAATCTGACGATTCTTCGCATTGTTGGAGACGTTACGATCGGCATTCACTTCTTCAATCGTGAACTCCAGCGTCTGGGTAACCAGATCTTCCACTGATGAGGCGAAGTTCACGGCAGAACCCACTTCTGGGGTTTCCGGTGGAATAAAGGTATTCATTATCTGCGAGAAAGGAACATCAAGGTTCATATTGATACACAGCAGACCAATTACGCGATGCTCACGGTTGCGAATGGCAATCGTCACCGACTTCATCAAGACACCGCTTTTCGCACGTGTGAAGTAACACTTCGACACGCTGCTATCCGCACCCGTCATATCATGCAGCATGCGCAACGCCAGATCGGTAATCGGTGAGCCAATTTTACGACCCGTATGTTCACCGTTAGCAATGCGAATAGCCGAGCATTTCAAATCCTGCAAAGAGTGCAATACGATTTCACAATGGGAACCAATGAGCATCGCCAACCCGTCCACTACCGCTTCGTAGGATTTAAGGATATCGAAGTCGGTTTGATCGAAAGGACGTTGATCCAGCAAATCTAGCTCACTGGTTTCGTTGGTTAAAAGCGACCTGGACATGAAAAAAAGCACTCCTTTTCAGGAGCCTGTCGTTATGTTGTCAGGGCAGGCTCATCACTATTAGGGGCATCTAAAGTAATACAGCGCACGAGGCGCTTTCCAGT
>NZ_SZXN01000057.1:146219-159046 GCF_005281195.1 Citrobacter sp. wls613 | reverse complement strand
CGCCCTGTGGGCGGCGGTTTTAGGTAACTTATTTTTTGCTGCTGTCTGCAGCTTTTTCAGCCGGGGCAGCATCTGGTTTAGCGTCGGCTTTCGGGGCCGGTTTGATGTCCAGCAGCTCAACATCAAACACCAACGTGGAGTTTGCCGGGATACCCGGAACGCCGGTTTTGCCATATGCCAGATCCGGTGGAATAACCAGCTGGATTTTACCGCCTTTCTTGATGTTTTTCAGACCTTCGGTCCAGCCTGGGATAACACCGTCAAGACGGAAAGAGAGCGGCTCACCACGCGTGTAAGAGTTATCAAACTCTTTACCATCGATCAGTGTGCCTTTGTAGTTCACTACAACGGTATCGCTGTCTTTCGGTGCTTCACCAGTACCTGCTTTCTCTACTTTGTAGACCAGGCCAGTAGAAGAGGTTTTAACGCCTTTCTCTTTAGCAAACTTCTCGCGGTACACTTTACCTTTGGCTTCGTTATCAGCCGCGTCTTTTTCCATTTTCGCCTGAGCGGAAGACTTCACGCGCGCTTCGAACGCCTGCAGGGTTTGCTCGATTTCCTGGTCGGACAGCTTGCTCTTATCAGCAAACGCGTCCTGAACACCAGCGATCAGCTGGTCTTTATCCAGTTTGATGCCCAGTTTTTCCTGTTCTTTCAGGGAATTTTCCATGTAACGACCCAGAGACGCGCCCAGCGCGTAAGCAGATTTTTGGTCGTCATTTTTGAATGCGGCTTTGCTGTCAGCAGTAGCGGCTGGTTTCGCAGCATCGGCGGCGAAGGTGATCGGGGCATGTAGAGCTACGGCCATCGTGGTCGCCAGCAGCGTTACTTTAAACAGTGATTTCATCCATCTCTCCAGGGCCGGGGCATCTCACCCCAGGGTTAACTAAGACAAAAATGTACTATAAAGCGTTGCAGAACAAATCAACATACGGGCACGCCCTATTATCACCACTTTTCAGACTCTTTTTGTTTAAATTAGTTTCGTTGCGAAGGAATGAGTGCTGTGCAAACAGACAAAGTTGAGTAAAATTCGCCGCAGTCCGCGATCTGCCGGAAATAACAGAAGAGGTGAATCATGCAGGATACAACGATGGAAACCCGCCTGGCTGAGCTGGAAAGTCGCCTGGCATTTCAGGAAATCACCATTGAAGAACTCAACGTGACGGTCACCGCTCACGAACTGGAAATGGCTAAACTGCGCGATCATCTGCGTCTATTGACGGAGAAGCTTAAAGCAACGCAGCCATCCCATATTGCGTCGCAGTCTGAAGAGACGCCACCACCGCATTATTAAGACGTAAAAAAAGCGGGGTTTCCCCGCTTTTTTTGTGCCGGATGACGACGTAAACGTCTTATCCGTCCTACGGTAGGCCTGATAAGCGTAGCGCCATCAGGCAATCATACCGATTAGTGGCAACCGCAGCCGCCGCCGTTACCTTTGCCTTTACCGCCGCCACCGCAGCAGCCTTCGCCGCCGTGTTCATGACCATGATCGTGGTCATGGCCGTGACCGCCGCAGCAACCATCGTGACCATGTTCGTGATCGTGGTCATGGTCGTTTGCACCGTGAACGTGGCCGTGAGCCAGTTCTTCTTCGGTTGCTTCACGGATAGCGATAACTTCTACGTTGAATTTCAGATTCTGGCCAGCCAGCATGTGGTTACCGTCAACCACGACGTGGTCGTCTTCCACTTCGGTAATTTCTACCGGTACTGGACCCTGGTCGGTTTCCGCCAGGAAACGCATGCCAACCTGCAGTTCGTCAACGCCCATGAAGACGTCTTTCGGCACGCGCTGCACCAGGTTTTCATCATACTGACCGTAAGCGTCGTTTGCGCCAACAGCAACATCGAATTTATCGCCAACTTCGTGACCGTCCAGCGCTGTTTCCAGGCCAGAAATCAGGGAACCGTGACCATGCAGGTAGTCCAGCGGTGCACTCACCGGAGACTCATCAACCAACACACCGTCTTCTGTACGTACCTGATAGGCCAGGCTGACCACCAGGTCCTTTGCTACTTTCATGATATCTCCTGAGCATGGAAAGAATAGTGGCGCAGATTGTAGCGGAATTCTGCACCTGTGTACCCTCTAGCTTAAAAAAAGCTGCGGCATATCGCTAGTCCGGATGAAAAATCCCTATTACTTGCTCTTCTTTGCGAACGTGCTCGCGGGCTTCTTTATCCGCTTCCCGCATCTGGTGACCACACTTAACACACTCAACAATATCGATATTATTTTCGCGCCACATCGCCAGTGAATCCTGCGCCTGGCAGGATGGGCATTTTGCACCTGCAATAAAACGTTTACGAATTGCCATAGTTATCCTCTACTCAAATTCATCCCAGCCGTCCGGCTGACGTCGCTCTCGCTGCATTTCACGCTGGAAAATCTCTTCCAGTTCGCGCCTGGCTTCTCGGGCTCGAGAGATTTGTACCGTATCTGTGTGGATAGGGATCAGCTCCCGCAACATGCTCATGTCCAGCCGACGAAAATGCAGCTGGGCACGCTGCGCCTGATGCGGGTGCATCCCCAATGACACCAGCGTTTTTCGCCCCAACTCCAGTGCGCTGGAGAAGGTTTCGCGGGAAAACTGTGTCACACCAGCCTGTATTAACTCATGCGCCTCTACTCGTCCGCGCGCGCGCGCAAGAATATGCAAATGTGGAAAATGCTGTTGGCACAATTCCACTAACTTCATCGTATCTTCGGGTTCGTTACAGGTAATGACGATCGATTGTGCCGCTTCTGCACCGGCAGAACGTAACAGTTCCACCTGCGTGGCATCGCCGTAATACACCTTATAACCGTATTTACGCATCAGGTTCACCGCGCTGATATCCCGCTCCAGCACGGTAATACGCATTTTGTTCGCCATCAGCAAACGCCCAATTACCTGACCAAAGCGGCCAAATCCCACCACAATCACCTGCGGCTTATCGTCTTCCACCCAGGGTTTTTCATCTTCTTCATCCGGGCCGTTAATCTGGCGGGAGAGCCATTTATCAATCAGCTTCATCAATAGCGGCGTGGTCATCATCGATAGCGTGACGGCCACCAGCAGCAGCGCCATTTGATCGCCCTGAAACAGTCGTTGCGAGGACGCAGTTGAAAACAGTACGAACGCGAACTCGCCCCCCTGGTTTAATACCCCGGCAAACTGCATCCGTTCCGAACTTCTCATGCCATTCAGGCGCGCCAGCACATACAGTACCAGCGCTTTAACCACCACCAGCACAATAACGCTTACCGCCACCCACAGGATATGGGTATACAGCACGCCAAGATTGAGTGACATCCCCACAGAAATAAAGAACAGCCCCAACAGCAGCCCCTTGAAGGGATCGATAGCCGTTTCCAGCTCGTGTCGGTATTCGCTTTCCGCCAGCAACACGCCGGCGATAAACGTCCCCAGCGCCATCGACAGCCCCAGCGCGTCCATGAATAAAGCAGAACCGAGCACCAACAACAGCGTGGCGGCAGTAAACACTTCCCGCACGCCGGAATCCGCAATAAAGCGGAAAACGGGGCGCAGCAAATAGCGTCCACCAATCAACATGCCAGCAAAAGCCAGCACCTTCATGCCCACTTTGATCCAGTCAAAATGCTCATCGGCAGAGCCCGCCAATAACGGCACCAGCGCCAATGCCGGGATCACCGCCAGATCCTGAAACAGCAGTACCGAAAAGCCCAGCTGTCCGGATTCGCTGCGGTTCATCCCCTTTTCCCGCATCAACTGGAGCGCCATCGCAGTGGACGACATCGCCAGACCAATCCCCCCCACCACGGCTGCTTGCCAGGAGAAGTGGGTTAGCATCAGCAGCCCGGCCAAAATCACCGCGCTGAGCATCACCTGCGCGGCTCCGACGCCAAAGATAGAGCGCCGCAGTTGCCACAGTTTGGCCGGGTTAAGCTCCAGCCCAATAATGAACATCAGAAAGACCACACCCAGCTCGGAGAAATGGAGAATTTCATCCACATCGCTGATGAATCCTAATCCCCACGGCCCAATCGCCATCCCTGCCAGCAAATACCCTAACACCGGGCCGATACCCAGTTTTGACGCCAGCGGCACCGCCGCTACCGCCGCGAAGAGGAACAGCACTCCCGCAGTCAATAAATCAGAACCTTCCATCAGCGGCCTCCCGCAGGGATTGGATTTGCCAGCCATTCACCATACGCTTTGGCATGGCTGTCCAGTTCCTGCTTCGTTTGCCGTCTGGCCCAGTAAACGATGATGGGGCTCATCCAGTGCATTCGACACATACCGGCTGTCAGCTCAAAGGGGCGCAGCACATCGCTCATTGGATAGCGGTTCAGCGCGTCATAGCGGTACGCGCTTTCGGGTTCACCGGTGGTGATGACGCTCCGCCAGTACTTTCCCGCCAGCTGATTTCCTCCCAGCCCACTGGCAAACCCACGACTCAGCACACGGTCAAACCACTCTTTGAGCAGCGCTGGACAGCTATAGGTATACAGCGGATGCTGAAAAACAATCACATCATGGTCACGCAGCAGCGCCTGCTCATACGGGATGTCGATAAAAAAATCAGGATAGTGCGCATAAAGATCGTGCACGGTAACGTTACTGAGCTGCATGGCCGGTTTAAGCAGCACCCGGTTCGCGACCGAGTCCTGAGATTCCGGATGGGCATACAGCAGCAAAACTTTCGCTGGCTGGAACATCATCCCCCTCCCGGTTATGTCTTTGTCTATTTTCGGCGTTTTGGGCTACCATTGCGCCTCGGTGCGGCAAACCGCCCACACATTACATTATCATAATGATAAATTAACATAGTCTGAACATACGGCGCCTTATGATTGTTTTCTCCTCGTTACAAATTCGTCGCGGCGTGCGCGTCCTGCTGGAAAATGCCACGGCCACCATTAATCCAGGTCAGAAAGTGGGCCTGGTGGGTAAGAATGGCTGCGGTAAATCTACCCTGCTGGCATTGCTGAAAAATGAAATCAGCGCCGACGCTGGCGGGTTTACATACCCAGGTAACTGGCAGCTCGCCTGGGTAAATCAGGAAACGCCCGCGCTTGCTCAGCCTGCGCTGGAATACGTCATTGACGGCGACCGCGAGTATCGTCAACTGGAAGCACAGTTGAACGAGGCCAACGAACGTAACGACGGGCATGCGATTGCCACCGTGCACGGCAAACTGGACGCCATCGACGCCTGGACCGTGCGCTCGCGTGCCGCCAGCCTGCTGCACGGCCTCGGTTTTTCTAACGAACAACTTGAACGCCCGGTCAGCGATTTCTCCGGTGGCTGGCGTATGCGTCTTAACCTGGCTCAGGCGCTGATTTGCCGTTCTGACTTGCTGCTGCTTGATGAACCGACCAACCACCTCGATCTCGACGCCGTAATCTGGCTGGAAAGATGGCTGAAAAGCTATCAGGGTACGCTGATCCTGATCTCCCACGACCGTGACTTCCTCGATCCGGTGGTGGATAAGATTATTCATATCGAACAGCAAACCCTGTTCGAGTACACCGGGAACTACAGCGCGTTTGAAGTACAGCGTTCCACTCGCCTCGCACAGCAACAGGCGATGTACGAAAGCCAGCAAGAGCGCGTGGCGCATCTGCAAAGCTATATTGACCGCTTCCGGGCGCAGGCCACCAAAGCCAAGCAGGCGCAGAGCCGTATCAAGATGCTGGAACGCATGGAGCTGATTGCCCCGGCCCATGTTGATAACCCGTTTCACTTCAGCTTCCGCATACCCGAAAGCCTGCCTAACCCACTGCTGAAAATGGAGAAGGTCAGCGCAGGTTATGGCGAGAACATTATTCTCGACTCCATCAAGCTGAACCTGGTACCAGGGTCACGCATCGGCCTGTTAGGCCGTAACGGCGCGGGTAAATCCACACTGATTAAACTGCTGGCAGGAGAACTGGCGCCGATTAGCGGTGAAATCGGTCTGGCGAAAGGTATTAAGCTCGGTTACTTCGCCCAGCATCAGCTGGAGTTTTTACGCGCGGATGAATCGCCCATTCAGCATCTGGCCCGCATGGCGCCACAGGAGTTAGAACAGAAGCTGCGTGATTACCTCGGCGGCTTCGGCTTCCAGGGCGATAAAGTCACCGAACAGACCGCTCGCTTCTCGGGGGGTGAAAAGGCACGACTGGTACTGGCGCTTATCGTTTGGCAGCGTCCGAACCTGCTGCTGCTCGATGAACCGACTAACCACCTGGATCTCGACATGCGCCAGGCACTGACCGAAGCGTTGATCGATTTTGAAGGCGCACTGGTGGTGGTGTCGCACGACCGTCACCTGATTCGCTCCACCACCGACGATCTCTATCTGGTTCATGATAAAAAAGTTGAGCCGTTCGACGGTGATCTGGAAGATTATCAACAGTGGCTGAGCGACGTACAAAAGCAGGAAAGTCAGAGCGATGAACCGGCAAAAGAGAGCGTCAACAGCGCCCAGGCGCGTAAAGACCAGAAGCGCCGTGAAGCCGAACTGCGCACCCTGACCCAGCCGCTGCGTAAAGAGATTACCCGTCTCGAAAAAGAGATGGAGAAGCTGCAGGCACAGCTGGCACAAGCGGAAGAAAAACTCGGTGACAGCGAGCTGTACGACCAAAGCCGCAAGGCCGAACTGACCGCATGTTTACAACAGCAAGCCAGCGCTAAATCGGGGCTGGAAGAGTGTGAAATGGCCTGGCTGGACGCGCAAGAGCAACTTGAGCAGATGCTGCAGAACGACTAACCACGAAAGGCGGACGATGAACTTATCAATCACCGACGATATTACCTTCCGCAAACTGACCATCTTCATGACCTTTATGGAGAAGGGCAACATCGCCCGTACCGCCGAGGCGCTGGATATCAGCGGCGTGAGCGTGCATCGGGCGCTGCATACGCTGGAAGAGAACGTTCGTTGTCCGCTGTTTGTACACAAAGGGCGTAACCTGATTGCGCAACCGGCGGCGTGGACGCTGCTGGAGTACTGTCAGGAAGTGACCCAGCTGATGGAACGTGGGCTGGAAGAGACGCGCAAAACGGCGGGCGTCGGTCAGGGCCGTCTGCGTGTCGGCACGCTCTACTCGTTAACGCTGGAAACGGTGCCACGCCTGATTATGGGTATGAAGCTACGTCGTCCGGATCTGGAAATGGATCTGACGATGGGATCAAACGAAGCCCTGCTGAATATGCTGGAGAGCGGTACCCTGGATGCGATTCTGATCTCGATCTCTGAAAGCGAGATCGACCGTAACAGTCTGGAAGTGTTGCCGCTGTTCCACGATGACATCTACCTTGCTGCACCGATCACGGCAGCGCTGGATCCCAGCAAAACAGCGGATCTTCGCAATTATCGCAATGAGAAGTTCGTCTCGTTGGCGGAAGGCTTTGCCACCTATGCGGGCTTCCAGGAAGCGTTTCATGTCGCCGGGTTTGAGCCTTCAATCGTCACTCGCGTGAACGATATTTTCTCGATGCTCAGTCTGGTGCAGGCAGGGGTTGGATTCTGTTTGATGCCAGGGCGAATGAAGAAGATGTATGAGAATACCGTGAAGCTGCAAAAGCTGTCCGAGCCCTATCAGATGCAGCAACTTATCGCGATTGTCTTTGCCCGCAACCGCGAGCGCGACCCGAGTTTGCTGGCGTTAGCTGCCGAAGGGCGGATGTATGCGCGGAGTTTGAAGAGCGGAGCCTGATTGCCGGATGGCAACGCTAACGCGTTTTATCCGGCCTACCGATTTTGTAGGCCCGATAAGCGCAGCACCATCAGGCAATACCACTATGCACGCAGCCGTTTCGCCAGATGTACAGCAACGTCCACGCCGCTGCGTTCGAGCGAAATTGACTCTCCTTCCCACGCCGCCTGACGCGTTAGGCAGGTCAACACACCGCCGGGTGGCATTTCAATCGCCAGCCGGGCTTCACGCTCATTGGCGGAGACCACCGCCTCCTGCCAGCGCACGGTGCGCGCCATATTCATCGCCAAATCGTCAGCAATGCGCTCCGGCTGCCACAGCACGCGTCCAGTGCTGCCGCTGAGATAAGCGTAGCGAGGACGAGAAAGTGTCACCTGGCTAAACGCCTCTGCCAATTTTTGCGCAGGTTCTGCCAGGAGTTCGCAGTGTGACGGTACGCTAACCGCCAGACGATGTGCTTTGCTCGCCCCTTTCTCCAACGCCCGTTTTGCCACTCCAGCCATTGCCTCATCAGTCCCGGCAATCACAATCTGCGTTTCGGCATTGAGGTTGGCGATATACGTTCCGCTACCCGCCACCAGCGATTCCACCTGCGATAACGTCAGCCCCATGATCGCCGTCAGGCCGTAGCCATGTGGATAGGCCTGCTCCATCAAATCACCGCGCAACGCCACCAGTTTAAGCGCGTCGGTAAAGTCGAGCGCCCCGGCCACCACCGCTGCCGGATATGCACCAATCGACAGCCCGCTCACAATGTCTGGTGAAACGCCGCGGCGTTCCAGCTCGCGCGCCCAGGCAACCCCGGCAATCAACAGCGCTAACTGTACCGCCCGGGTGTGTTGCAATGCGTCAGGGGAATCCAGCGTATCCGCTTCTGCACCCAGCACTTCACGTGCCAGCGCCAATTCCGTTCCCGGCAGGTTATGCAGCATCTCTGGATGCTGGGTTCCCTGTCCCGGAAAGGTGAACAGAATTTTCATTTACTCCTCCCTGCTCCACGGGTCGCTCACCAACCGCGGCCCCTGCGATGTTTTTAACAGTGCCCTGCCGTCGCGCAGCCATTCGTTTAGGGTAAACGCGCCATACGGCGTTTCTACCTGAGTGTCCGCACGGCACAGACCGTCCGTGAGCTGTTGCTGCCATTTTTCCAGCACCTCGCGTGATAGCGCCTGCGGGGCACGGATCAGCAAATCCAGATCGCTACTGGCATGAATCACCGGGATCCCGGTCGCCAGCGCATAACCGGTGCTGCCGGTAATACCCCATGTCCACGGCCACGCTTGCTGTGACAGCAACAAAGCCACCTGAACCGGTGGCTGAGAGATAAACGGTGAACGCAGCATCGCCTGCGGGTCAACCAGCGACTCCGGGGTACAGACGCGGGTGACGGCATCAGGATTCACCCAACCCGCCGCCCGCTGACAGCGCTTCATGCCGCGCACACCGACGGGGATACGCCCCGCCTCGTCAACATCACGCCGCACAACCACCGGCAGGCCGGTATGCCAAACGTCATCCACCCAGGATTCCGTGGTCTCTTCCAGCGCGTCACGCGCATTCAGCCAGATAAGATCGTGTGGGCGTAATGTTGAGGTCATGATTTACATTCCTGAAGTCAGCGAGATAAACAGCGGCAGCGACAGGATACACAGGACTGAGCTCAACAGCAGCACGGCTTCTGCATCCGGTGACTGCACGCCAAAGCGGTTACCGAACACCACACCGAAGAAACCGGCAGACAGCGCAATCATCAGAATAGCGGTAATGGCTACGGAGCCATGCAGACCGAAGATAAGCACGATGCCCCAGGCAATTGCAGGCTGAATCAGCAGCTTGGTAATAGTCGACGTAATGACCACGGTATTGATCTGCAGTTTACGGGCAGACAAGATAACCCCGGTCAGGAACAGCGCGGCGGCGGTTGCAGACAGGCCCAGCGGTTTAATGGCCGCCAGTACCAGTTCCGGCATTTTGATGCCGATCGCCGAGAGAATAACCCCCAACAGCGGGCCCATCACGATAGGTTTCTTGATAGAGCGCCACATCAATACCGGCAGCATTGACAGTGTGGAGCCGGTATTTCCACCTGCTGCCAGCGCTTTTTCACGCTCCAGAATCAGCAGGCAGAACGGCGTCATCAGCACGGAACCGCAGGCAATAGACACGGCAACCGAAAGCGACGTTGATGACGCTTCACCGAGGACGCTACCAAGAATCGGCAAGCCAAGCGCCGCGTAGTTTGGCAGCGCGACGGTCAACGTCAGCACGGCGGCATCCTGCGGAGATTTTTTGAAGACTTTGGTCGCCATAAAGTAGATGACAGCATAGGTAATCCACATTGCCAACGTCAGCACCACAATCAGCGGCGACTGCGCAACAATACCGGCCCATGGGGTTTGTACCGTCGCGCTAAACAGCGCAGCGGGTAATGCAAAGTCCATCACGAAGATATTGAGCAGGGAGACGTTTTTGTTGTCCACCATTTTGGCCTTCCCGGCCCAGAATCCTAGTAGCATGATGACGAAAATCGGAGCAAGAGCATGAACAATTACGTAAGTCATATTTCACCTGTAATTTAAAAAGTTAGCACTGTCGCGATGATTATTATTTTTCAGATGCAGCGGCCCGCATGAGCGCACGAAAGCGCCCACGGAGCCTTATATCTGGCAGGTCTCTTTTTACTTACCAGCTTGCTCGCATACGTTCGCGTACGAGGGCAGAGCTGCGGCGATTGTCAGCGCCCAGACGGCTTTTCAGCGTTGGATCCTGACGAGCGTCATTGATGGCCTGCTGCAGGGTGTTTTTAACCTGCGTCAGATCGTTTGCAGATGGCGCATCTGGGTTGCTGATATCCAGCAGATTTTCCAGCAGCCCCAGCGTGGCGTAGTTGCTGATGTCGTACGCCATTGGCGGAATGGTTGCCGCCAGTTTTTCCAGCGCCTCAACGGAACGCAGCGTGATACGTGCAGCAGATTCTTTGCCCATTGCGTGAATCAGCACACCGTTGTCGTTGAACGCAATCAGACGGTTTGCCTGGTAACCGTGTGCCAGGAAGGCACCGGACATGGCTTTACCGACAATCAGGCCAATGACCGGGTGGCCCGCCAGACGCGCATTGGCATACGCCGCCGCAGCACCGGCCAGCGCCTGGTGAATACCGAAGCCTTCTTCACGACGGCCGTATGCCTGGCTTGGCACATCAATCACCGCCACAATCGGACGTTTCACCGCGTTATTGGCGTCGGCTGCGATGGTTTCGCTCACCACTTTCGCCAGTGTCCAGCCTTCCAGCAGACCGACTTCACCGCCAGCAGCACGTGGGTAATGGTTATTGGCATCCGGGACAACGGCAATAAAGCGCACCGTTTCACCGTTCAGTTCACCATCAGCGGCCTGTACGGACGGGCACAGCCCGGCAATACGTTTAGCGTTCGGTACGAGGGTTTCCAGCCATAATTCGCCACGGCTTATTGAGTTACTCATCATTTCACCTCCCGGGCGAAAAGCGCATGAATCTGTTCGGTATCGGCCTGTTTACGTGTGTCGAAATTCGTTAAACGGTCGAGATACCAGTCGTAGTTATCGGTGCGGTGTTTTGCCGGTACGCCTTTTGCCAGCGCGTCGTTCATTGCCGCTTTCACGGCGTTCACGCCATCGCCGACCAGCGCTTCCACCAGCCCGCTTTGGTAGCGAATTTCACCACCGGTCATGCTCCAGATAAACGGACGGTCACGGGAGTCATACTCTTCAATCCCCGCTTCCTGCTCGATAACCTGCGGGCCGTTCAGCCCCAGACGCGCTTCACGGGTCACTATCAGGTAGCTACACAGTGCCGCAGCGATAGACATCCCGCCAAAGCAGCCCACGGTACCGGCGACAATGCCGACTACCGGGGTGTAACGACGCAGGTCAACAATCGCCGCATGAATATCGGCAATCGCCGCCAGGCCAAGGTTGGCCTCCTGCAAACGCACGCCGCCGGTTTCCAGGCTTAAAACAGCCTGAGTTGGGATGCCGTTGCGGTTATCTTCCGCCGCCAGCTCCAGCGCCGCCGCCATTTTGGCACCGGACACTTCACCCATGCTGCCACCCTGGAATGCGCCTTCAATCGCCACCACCACGGCCGGTTTGCCGTTGATGGTGCCTTTAGCAACGACCATGCCGTCATCCGACTGCGGAACGATGCCCTGCGCGCCAAGCCAAGGCGACATCACGCCATCAAATGGGTCGAGCAGTTCGCGGTAGCTGCCTTCATCAAGCAGCGCGTGGGCACGCTGACGTGCTTTTAATTCGATAAAACTGCTGTCATCACGCATGGCTCACCTCTTCAAATACCTGTTCGATACGAATACGTGCAACACCTGGGGTTGCGCCAAAGTCGTGGATCGTCAGTTTTCCCGCAGGCAGGCTGCTGACCGTTTGCAGACGGTTCAACAACGCTTCCCAGCGACTACGGCTGTTATCGACAGAAGTGGTGATATCAATGGTTAACGTCTGGCTCTGGTCGGCGGTGAATAACACCTCCATATCCCCGGAGCCCACAACGCCTGCCAGCGCTTTACCGCTTAAGGTGCGGCTGGCCGGTACGGTTAACGTAATGTGTTCCATAACATCCTCTTAATACTTCGTGTATAGGGCGAATCGATGCGGTCGATGAACAAGGTGGCGGCGAGTAAATCTGCTGCCCCGCCCGGCGAGGCGTTCAGCGCCAGCATATGGCTATCGAGTGCGGCCAATGCCGCCTGACCTGCTGGATGAGCGCTGCCGCCAGCATTCAGCACCGCACGGGCACCGTCCTGCATGGCATCCAGCCCTTCCATACCTGCGCGAGAGAGCACGCAGGTATCGGTCAGCGAGGTCATGATCGCCATCAGCGCGTCGAGTCTGGCGTGCGTTTCACTGCTGCCGTTAAACCGGCTTAAACGCAGTTGCGGCAGCGCACGCTGCATCACATGCGGAAAAGCCTGCTGTGCCTCTTCACGTGCACCCGGCACCTGATAACGGTGCGTCGCACGCAGCCCTTTGCTGAACACTTTGGGTGCGGCGGCATCCGGCAGTTTTGCCAGCTCGGCGGCAGTCGCCGCGACCTGCTGTGCACTCGCGGTACCACCGTGCATTGCCACCGCGCTCACCAACAATCCCAGTGCCCAAAT